>CAXNHI010000019.1:0-10540 GCA_964202195.1 Candidatus Planktophila sp.
ACAGTTGGTATGCAAAAGGAATTGGCTACCGCGAAGCTTATGTTCAAGCTGGATCAGCCATTAATCTGGTTTACAAAGTTACTGATGACAATGGTAAACCTCTTCCTAATACTGCAGTGAAACTTCGCGTGAACAAGGCCTATAGCAAATCGAATGCTGGCATGGCTGGTGGTAGGAAGGCGACAGATCCAAAGAAGGATAACTCGCAAGGTAATGATCAATTGGTGCTAATAGGTACCACTGATGGTTTTGGCTACGTTCTATTTGCTTTGAAGAACACTGACAAAAAGGGCGAACCAGTTCCTGCCTCACTCACCACACCTGTACCAACAACTAACGGTGTATACAGCCAGATTTTTCCAGAAATTGCTGGCGAAGCAATTGATATCGCTGACATGGTGGAATTCCACTTCATAGGTGACGCAGCTGCTGCTGCACCAGCCTCGACCGCAGTTTCAGTAAAAGCAACTGCATCTAAGGCAACTGTAAAGGGCAAGCCAGTTTTCTCTATAACAGTTGTAATCGCGAACGCTTCTGGAAAGTCAGCAGCAATCAGCATCTCCGGCTTGAAGAAAGTGACTGAAAAGATTTCAGTTGCTAACCAAGCCTTCAAGTACACCGTATCTGCTGGAGTCAAGACTGTTTCAGTAGTAATTGCTGGAAAGACATATACATCTAAAGTAACCGTAACGGGTTAGATCTAGCCTCTACCGAGATGCCCACATCGCACCATTGCGGATGATGTGAGTGATGGTGGGATGAGCAACGACCTCTAAGTTATGTCCTGGAGAGCAGATGAATATTCGTCCTTCTCCCCATTGACGGGTCCAGATTGCTGGAGATGTGACTGCAGATTTCCAAGGATCACCAGCATGTGAGGCCTGTGTTGTTGTGGCCAAAACATTCATATAGCTATCTGCCAATAACCAGTATTGTTCAGTCGTAAGTTCAATACTAGAGAGCCCACTCGTTATCTCATGTTTCTGACCTAGCTCTGTGAAATCTATAGTGTGACGAATGAAGAAGTCATCTTCCTTGCCAGTTCGAATCTCTTCCGGCTTACCAGGATGGGCAACAAATTTTGCCCCGATAAGTTGGTAGTAGCTCTCAGATTGTGTGAATCCAACCAATACGCCACCATGCCAGCCTATAAAACCCGTTCCGTTGGCCACTGCTTGCGTCAAGCCTTTGACGGAAGACTCATCGATCTCACTCTCAATACATTGAATGATGAGATCAACAGATGCCATGAACTCTGTATCAGAATAAATCTTTGGAGAATCACAGACAGTTATTTCAAATCCTTCTGATTCGAGAAAAGGGCGAAAATGTTCGGTTGTCTCAACGGGTTGGTGAGCTGGTCGTCCACCTCGAACAAAGAGAGCCCTTTTCATCTGGCGCAGCCTTTCGCATTACGTACTGATCTGAATTTGAAAAGGCTATCTGAAAAGTGCTTGCCAAGGTAGATATCGTGGTTATAGACTCACCCAGATTTGAGAGCGCTCTCAAAATGAGTTGTGACGGAGGGATTTCCATGGAATATCGCAAATTAGGCAGCACAGGTATGTATGTCTCAGAAATCACCTACGGAAACTGGATCACTCATGGGTCACAAGTAGATGCCGATTCTGCGAAGAGCTGTGTGCGAGCAGCGCTCGATTCGGGCATTACAACATTTGATACAGCAGATAGCTACGCCTTCGGCCGAGCCGAAACCGTCCTAGGAAAATCACTCAAGGGCGTTAAGCGCGAATCCTACGAATTGATCACAAAGATTTACTGGCCGACCGGTGAGGGCAAAAATGATCGCGGCCTCTCTCGCAAGCACATCTTCGAATCAGCACATGCATCTCTGGATCGCCTTCAGACCGATCACCTCGATGTCTTGATCTGTCACAGGTACGACCATGAGACTCCACTAGAGGAAACTCTCGCTGCATTTGATGATCTGATTAGACAAGGCAAGGCGCATTACATCGGCGTCTCTGAGTGGAATGCCAAAGAGATCGCCGCGGCTCTAGCGATTCAAGATGCCAAGGGTTACACGCGATTTGTAACTAACCAGGCCCAATACTCTGCGCTCTACCGTGTCATTGAAAAAGAAGTTGTCCCACTTTCTGAAAAAGAAGGTATTGGTCAGATTGTATTTTCACCACTCTGCCAAGGAGTGTTAACTGGTAAGTATCTCCCGGGAAAGAAGCCGCCAGTAAACTCTCGCGCCAACGATAAGAACAGCTTGGTGGGCGGCGCTGGATTTATCTCAGGCTGGCTGCGAGAAGATGTGCTCACAGCGGTTCAGAAGTTGAAGCCGATCTCGACAGATCTTGGAATTACGATGGCTCAGTTAGCTCTGGCATGGGTTCTCAATAACTCAAATGTTTCAAGTGCAATCATGGGTGCCACTACTGCAAAGCAGGTAAAGGAGAATGCAAAGGGAGCAGGCATCAAACTTTCTACCGATGTAGTCTCTGAGATGAACAAAATTCTTGAAAAATTGGCTGAAACAGATCCAAAGAAGAACCAAAGCCCTAATCCTCGAGCTTAAGGAAAGCGATAAATCATGAGTAATTTCAGTGGCAAGAGAATCGTCCTTACTGGCGCATCTCGTGGCGTTGGCTATGAAGCGAGCAAGTTATTTCTAGCTGCAGGTGCCGAGGTAATCGGTACCGGTAGAGATGCTGCTCGACTTGAAAAAGTTGCCGTGGAATTACAGGGTCTTGGAAAGTTCACCCCCTTCTTGGCAGATTTCGATACCCCGGAAGCGCCTAAGAAATTATCTGACTTTGTCCGTGGCAAGTGGGATTCAGTTGATTTTCTATTGAACAACGCAGCGGTACAGACCTATAAGAATGATTGGCATGATGAAGGGCTAGAGCTACTCAACGAACAATGGCGTTGCAATGTTTTTGCTCAACATGAACTTATCTTTAGGATGCAAGATCTTCTAGAAAAGGGAAGCGAGCCTCGAGTAGTAAATGTAAGTTCTGGTGCAGGAAGCTTACAAGCGCTCAAGGAATCACCAGATATGCCGACCTACCGACTTACCAAATACGCACTCGGAGGATTAACAATTCTCTGGGCGGGCATCCTCAATGGCAAAGTGGCAGTTAACGCGTTAGATCCAGGTTGGTTGAAGACAGATCTTGGTGGCCCAGATGCACCAGGTGAGCCAGCAGACGGTGGTCAAAGAATGTGGGAAATCTGCTCTCTACCTTTTGCTGAGACAGGCAAGTTCTGGCACGGCAACCAGCAGATAGATTTCTAACAACTCAGATTAAGAGTTCTGCAAAAAAGTGTCGAACTCGCTCCAGATGTGTGAGTCGATCTCTTTGTTGTAGAGGGCGAGATTGGTCGTCACTTCATCGGCACTTCGACATCCAACTAAAATTGCAGAGATTGCTGGATGCTGCATGGGGAATTGAAGTGCTGCTTGAGCCAAGGAAACCCCTCTATCTAAGAAGAATTTCTCTATTTTCTGCGCTCGGACAAGGACTTCTGGAGAAGCCGGTTCATAGTTATAAGTCGCACCAACTTTGGGATTAGTCAAAATCCCTGAGTTAAAGACCCCGCCGGCAATGACTGAGACTCCTTCTCTTAGGGCGGTGGGCAAAAGCTCAATCCCAGCGCTCTGATCAAGTAACGTGTATTTTAGTGCAATCAAAACGACATCAATATCGGTCTCGTTGATGAAACGCGTAGGAATTTCATTACTTGTTATTCCAATACCGATTGTCTTAACAATGCCCTCAGCCCGTAATCGTTCAAGAACGGGATAAGCCTCACGGATCGCCTGATCGGCTGCCCCATCTGGATCGTGGATGAATACCATTTCAACACTTTTCATCTCGAGACGTTCAAGACTTTCAAGAAGAGAGCGCTCAATTCCAGCGGCAGAAAAATCAAATATGCGTTCAACGGCGGCGGTGGAATTCTCCCAACCAGGATCGTCAGCTTTCTCACTTGGAACTATGAGTCGTCCAACTTTTGTGGAGACAATAAAACTACTTCGTGGAAGATGGTTAATATTTCGGCCAAGCCTTACTTCGGCTGAGCCCATTCCATAATGCGGAGCTGTATCAAAATAGTTAAGTCCCATCTCCATCGAAGTCGAGATCACGTCGGCAACTGCCGATTGAGATACGGATGCGAAGAGCCCTCCAAAGGGTGAGGTCCCAATTCCAAACTCTGGAATCTGCAGGCCCGACTTGAGTGTGACTACAGTGTTGTGAGCCATATCTTCCAGTCTCCAGATTCATTTAATAAGAGATTTCACAGAAGTACTTTGAGAGCGCTCTCATTCTATGTTATCCTATCAAGATGAATTTGGAAGAGACAGGTGGCTTTGCAAGTACAGAGCTCATCGCAGAGGCGCAGACACTGATTCTTGACTCACTTACGCTCCGGGAAGCAGTCGCAATCGGCCAATTCACCACAGAGCTGGCCGATATAAAGAAATTGCCTGTCTCTATCGAAGTGCGCCTTGGTCAATGGTGCGTCTATCGCATCTGCCTTGAGGGAGCCCATGAAGGTTTAGATTCATGGATCACTCGCAAATCTGCAGTTGTTGAGTTCTCCCAGAATTCTTCACTGTTGGAACTTGTTCTGTGTGAAGAGCAAGGTGTATCTTGGTACGAAAAGAGCGGCTTAAGTGAAAACTCTTTTGCCGCGAATGGCGGCGCAATTCCGCTTAAGACCCAAGACTCACAATTAGCTGGTGTTCTCATCGTCAGTGGAATGGCTGGGCCGGATGACCATCGCTTAGCAGTTTCTGGGGTAAAAGCATTCAAAGGAAGAAGGTAAACAATGCGAAATCCAAATACTTCACTACAGCTCTACACCTTGCGTCACGAGATTGAGAAAGACTTTAGTGGCTCTTTAGAGCGAGCAGCCACAATCGGATTTACACAAGTTGAACCCTGGAATTTTGTTGCACAAGTAGATAATTATGCAAAAGCTTTCGCTGCCAATGGAATTACTGCTCCAAGTGCACACGCTCATCTAGTCGGTATTTCTCGAAGAGAAACCTTCGAGGCGGCTGTAAAGCTTGGGATCAAAACTGTGATCGAACCGATTGTTGATCAATCGAAGTGGCAAAATGCCAATGATATTAGCGAGATCGCGCATGAGATGAATAAGGCAGCCGAAGAGGCGGTCGAATACGGTCTGCAGGTTGGATATCACAATCATGCATGGGAGATTGCTACAAAGATAAATGAAGAATCAGCCCTTGAATTCTTTGAGAGCATGCTCGAAGCTAGAGTAATTCTTGAAGTAGATGCCTACTGGGTGCATGCCGGCGGCCTTCATGGACCAGATTTACTCTCTCGACTCGGAAATCGCGTTCAATTCCTTCACATCAAAGATGGTAAAAATGTTAGAGGCTCTGATAATACTTTTAATGAGCGTGGTGAATTAGTAAAGAGTGAAACCGATACCCGACTTCAGGTTCCTGCCGGTCGTGGTGAAGTTCCACTAGCTGCAGTAATTGCAACCGCTCCGCACGCACTTCCAATAGTTGAGTTTGACGAGTATGCGGGTGATATTTTCGAAGGTATCAAGGAGAGCCTGGAGTATGTAAAGGGATTACCTTAATGAGTCTGCGCAATGTGGATACTTCATCACTTCCAAAAGATTTCATCTGGGGAGCTGGCACCTCATCGATGCAGATCGAAGGTGGGCATGCATCTGGCGATAGAGGAAGATGTATTTGGGATGCTTTAGGTGAAGTTCCTGGTGCAATTAAAGATGGTTCAGGTGCTAATCATCGAGGCGTGGAGCATATTGAAATGTTAGAAACTGATCTTAACATCATGAAGGAACTCTCTCTTGATTCATATCGCTTTTCGATCTCTTGGCCGCGAGTTCAGCCAACTGGATCAGGGGCATTCAATGAAAAAGGCATGGCGTTCTACGATCGCCTCATTGATGGATTACTAGAACGAGATATTCAACCGAATCTAACTTTGTATCACTGGGATCTCCCAGAAGAATTGCAAGCTATTGGTGGATGGGCTAATCCCGAAGTTGTAGATCTATATAGTGAATATGCGGGAAAAATGTCAGCGCGTTATGGAGACAGAGTTAAGTACTGGGCGATGATTAACGAGCCGTGGTGTGTAGCTTGGCTTGGGAATTTAACAGGCGAACATGCGCCAGGTATCCGTGATCTACCAACGGCAGTCAAGGTCGCACACCAATTAGTCCGTGCGCATGCAAAGGGTTCACAGGCAGTAAAGAGTGAATCTCCTCATGTTCTTGTCGGAGCCGTCAACAATCTGACAAATCCCATGTTAATTGGTCCGTCCACAGTAGAAAACTTGAAGGATCTCGAGATCGTCGATGGTTATAAGAATCGTTGGTGGATGCAGGGAATGTATGAAGGAAAGTATCCTGCTGATCTAGTAGAGATTTTTGAGCGTGAAACCGGAATCTTCTGTGACGAAAATGAAATTGGTGATGTTTCATCTGGCAGGGATTGGATTGGCGTGAACTACTACAACGCTGATGTCTTTAAAGGCGGCGGCAATGGCGCAGAACTTTTCCCAGGAACTACTTCAATCGATGGCGCAGGCTTTGGAAAAGAGCGCACGGACATGGGTTGGTCTTGGACTCCAGATGGTATTAAAGAGACACTCATTCAGGTCTCACAGAGGTATCCAGATATTCCTATCTTCGTAGCCGAAAATGGCACATGCTATAACTATGGGCCGTCAGAAGATGGAAAGATTCATGACATCAAAAGAGATGAATACATTGCACGCTACATCAGTGCATGTGTCGATGCTCATAAGAGTGGTGTCAATCTCAAGGGTTATTACGTCTGGTCCCTCTTGGATAATTTCGAATGGGCCTGGGGCTTTGAAATGCGTTTCGGACTCGTCTTTGTTGATTTCAAAAATAAGATGAAGAGAACTCTCAAGGAGAGTGCACTGGCATATAGGGACCTGATTCGTTCATTTAGGAGTTAATTCTAAGCGTGAATATTTCCCATACTCTCCTGCGTTGATAGGATCAGCCCGTGAAGGAAAATGTCACGCTAGAAGATGTTGCTAAACGCGCCAAAGTTTCGCGGGCAACGGTTTCTCGCGCCGTAAATTCTCCAGAATCGGTATCTCCCGATGCACTCAAGCGAATAAATAAAGCGATCAAGGATATGAATTACATCCCTAATCGCCATGCTCGTGCCTTAACAGGAGTACGTACACAGACAATCGGACTCATATTCTTTCACGACATCAACACACTCTTTGAGTCAGCTTTCTGGGGTCATGTAATTAACCCGATTTACGAAAAGCTGAGCGCTCTCGGTTATGACTTACAACTCATTGCACATGCGAGAAAAAGCACTGCCGAAAATGAGTACTCCGAAGATATCGCAGAAAAAATATCTGGATATAACGTTGATGGATTCATAGTTGTAGGTCAAGTTCCAAAGAATCTGGAATCAATTTTTAGTCAAGTAAGAATCCCCATGATCGCCTTTGGTGCGCCGCTATTTCCCACGACAACAATTTCCTGGGTCGATACCGACAATCGGGTGGGTGGCAGAATGGCCATTGATTATTTGGTAAGTAAGAAGCGAAAAAGAATCGGCATGATCACCGGTGGATTAGATCAATCCTGGAGCGTTTCCCGTTTTGAGGGCTACAAGAAAGGTCTTCTCAAGGCCGGTATTGAATATGACCCTTCACTAGTTGAGCACAGTTCCAATACATACGCGAGTAGTGCTGCAATGACTGAACGCTTAATGCATCGACGCCATGATATTGATGCAATCTTTGCAGGTAATGACGAGATGGCTTTTGCCGTTATTCAAACCTTAAAAGAGTTGAACTACTCCGTGGGCTCAGATGTTTTGGTGATCGGTTTTGACAATACAAACCGTGGTCTACAGACCTTTCCAAATATCACGACAATCGGTCAAGATTTTGAAAAAATTGGAGAGAGTTTGGTAGCTGGATTGTTGAAGAAGTTGAAGGGTGAGAAGGTTTTATCTAAGAAAATTGCGCCGAAATTGATCATTCGAGGTAGTGCTTAGCCTACAGATTGTGTTCGGTCTGAATCAAGCGCACCGTCTTTGATTTTCCACGCATAACCAGCGAGTTGCTAGTCGCTCCAAATTTTGTATATCTGACACCCTGAACTAACTCTCCGTCGGTGATTCCTGTCGCTGAGAGAAAGACATCATCAGAGTTACAGAGATCAGAGGTGGTGAGCACGCGAGCTTCGGTGACTCCATCTCTATGTAGCTGGCCTTGAATTGCACCACCTAAACAGATCATCGCAACTGCCGTGATTACTCCTTCAGGAGTACCGCCAATTCCCATAAGAAGATCGATTCCAGTATCTGGTCTGGCAGTTTCAATCGCGGCGGCAACATCTCCATCTTGAATTAATTTGATTCTGGCACCGGTTGCTCGTATCTCTTCGATAAGCCCAAGGTGGCGAGGACGGTTGAGAACGACGACGGTAATGTCGCTGACCTTAAGAGCTTTAGCCTTTGCAACCGCTGCAATATTTGTAGCGACGGAAGCGCGAATATCAATCACAGAGGCTGCTTCCGGACCGGTAACTATTTTGTTCATATAAAAACTATCTTGTGGATCAAACATCGAACCACGTGGAGCTAGCGCGATCACACTTATTGCGCCATCCATTCCTTGGGCAGTAAGTGAAGTTCCATCAATAGGATCGACGGCAACATCACACGATGGGCCGTCACCGTTTCCGACCTGTTCTCCGTTATGAAGCATCGGCGCTTGATCTTTCTCGCCTTCACCAATGACGACAACGCCAGACATATCAACTGTATTAATCATTGCGCGCATAGCTTTTACTGCTGCGCCATCTGCTAAATCTTTCTCACCGCGTCCAACCCAGGGTGCTGCAGCAAGTGCTGCCGTCTCCGTCACGCGAACCAACTCAAGAGCTAAGTTGCGATCTGGAATCATGTTATTTACTCCCTCGTCACATCTGCGCCGAGGGCGCGAAGTTGTTCTGCAAACGCAGGATAACCGCGGTCCACGTGGAATGCGCCATCTACAGTGGTGACACCCTCTGCGACAAGGGCTGCTAGAACAAGGCCGGCACCTGCGCGAATATCTGTCGCCTCAACTGGGGCACCAGAAAGCTGTGGGATACCGTGAATTGAAGCGTGATGGCCATCGACATGAATTTGTGCGCCTAGGCGACTGAGTTCATTGACGAACATAAAACGAGATTCAAAGACATTTTCTGTCACAAGAGAATCACCATCAGCAATCGAATTCATGGCGATGATAAATGGCAGTAGGTCGGTAGCAAAGCCAGGATAGGGAAGTGTTGCAACATCAACTGAAGTAGGACGCTGTTCCATCTTTACACGCACACCATCGGCAGTAGATGTGACAATTGCTCCAGCAGAGGTCAATTTCTCAAGCATGACTTCCATATGATCTGCACGTGCGCCATGAATAGTGATATCTCCTTGCGTCATCGCTGCTGCAAATGCCCATGTACCAGCGATAATGCGATCGGTAACAGTGATGTGATGGGCAGGGCTCAACTCTTTAACACCAGTAATTGTGATGACAGGTGAACCAAGTCCTGCAATCTTTGCACCCATCGAGATGAGAAATTCACCGAGATCAACTAAATCTGGTTCGCGCGCTGCATTTTCAATTGTGGTTACACCTTGGGCTAATACAGCTGCCGTCATGAGATTTTCTGTTGCGCCAACACTAGGAAAATCTAGAGAGATTGCAGCACCAATTAAACCTTGTGGTGCTTCAGCAATGACATATCCGTGTTCAACGTGTGCTGTTGCACCTAGCGATTCAAGACCCTTGATGTGAAAATCTAATCCACGAGAACCGATGGCATCTCCGCCCGGCAAGGCAACTTCGGCGAGACCAATGCGCGCCACCAGTGGCCCTAAAACATTTATTGATGCACGCATCTTGCGAACAAGGTCGTAATCGGCGCGATGCATCGGAGTCTGTGGAACATCGATGATCAGCAGCGAGCCTTCATGCGTGACGGTGCAGCCCAATCGTCTCAGCAGGTCAGACATAATTTCCACATCTGCAATCGCTGGCACATTTGCGATCGTGGTCTTACCGACGGCTAGAAGGGATGCCGCCATCAATTTCAGGACCGAATTTTTAGCGCCACCTACGTGGACCTCGCCGACCAGTCTGGCGCCTCCATGTATGCGGAAGCGATCGTCCTGGTGGAGATCGTGCTGAGGTGCCATAGTGGCATTCTACTTATAAGGTAGCGCCATGGTTAATCTCACGCGTATTTATACAAAGACTGGCGATGACGGCACAACTTCTCTTGGAGATATGAGCCGTACATCCAAGAACGATCCTCGCCTAGAGGCATATGCAACTGTCGATGAAGCAAATTCGACGATCGGCGTTGTCCTTGCAACCGATGCGTTACCTGATGACGTCCGAGCCTTGCTTGTTCGAATTCAGAATGATCTCTTTGATGTGGGTGCAGATCTTTGTACACCAGTAGTTGATGCTCCAGCTTTCGAGCCACTGCGCGTTTTAGA
>CAXNHI010000020.1:0-10341 GCA_964202195.1 Candidatus Planktophila sp.
TTCATTATTCCATCGTGGGAAATTTCTGAAGCAGTATTTCCATTCACTCTCTCTGTTGAGCGCAATGGCGCAGAAGTCTTCGCCGGTGCATCATCTAGCGGGGAGATGAAGCGTGGATTTACTGAACTTGTTGATTGGCTATTTCGCACGCTTCCGATGCCTCATGGTGCAATGCTTTTTACCGGTACTGGAATTGTTCCATCTGCTGATTTCACCCTTCATGAAGGTGACGTTGTAAAAATTGACGGTGGAGTTCTTGGCCAACTCAATAATCCTGTTGTTCTGGTCTCCTGAGGCTTAGGGAATTAACATGACAGTCGATAGACAAGTAAGAAATGCCCATGCTGCCTGGTTACAGATTCGTGACTGGGATAGCGCAAAGATTGTTGCACTCCTTGAATCAATCGCGAATGCTCTCGATCAAGCTAAAGCTGACCTTGTTCCTGTTGCGATGGAGGAGACCAATCTTCCTGAGGCACGTCTTACTGGTGAAGTAGGACGAACAACTGGCCAGTTACGCCTCATGGCTCGTGCGGTGGAAGATCGAACTTACTTAGATATAACAATTGATCACGCAGACTCTTCACTTACTCCACCACGTCCAGACTTACGCCTTAAGACAACTTCGCTTGGAGTTGTTGGAGTCTTTGGTGCAAGTAACTTTCCATTTGCATTCGGTGTAGCGGGAGGCGATACAGCTGCAGCTCTTGCTGCAGGGTGCGCAGTTGTAATCAAGGTAAACCCAGGACATCCACGCGTATCTCGGATGGTTGGCGAGATCATGATCGCTGCAGCACAGAAGGCCGGTGCACCAGCTGGTCTTATATCTCTCGTCGAAGATTTTGAAGCGGGAATGGCTCTTGTTGAACATCCACTTACCGCCGCAATTGCATTTACGGGATCTACACATGGTGGACGCGCGCTCTTTGATGCATCCAACAAGCGCGAAATTCCAATTCCGTTTTATGGCGAGTTAGGTGGCCTGAATCCAGTTTTCGTTACTCGTTCAATGGCATCCGAAAAAGCGAAAGAGACTGCTGAAGGATTTCTAGGTTCAATCACTATGGGAGCAGGACAGTTCTGCACTAAGCCCGGATTCTTAATTGTCGATGGCGCTAGCCAAATTAACGCTGAGCTGGCGACACTTGTGTCAGCAGCACCTGCACAGAAGCTACTCAATTCCAACATCGTGAAGTTACACGATAGAAATCGTGATGAAACAGCGCAAGTACCGGGAATGAAGCTAGTTGCCCAAAATCCTGCTGGTGGAGATACGAATGTATCTGTCTACACAATTTCTGGAAAAGATTTCCTTGCTGCAGGAGAAAGTGCGCGACGTGAGGTGTTTGGACCGACTGCAGTAGTTGTTGACTGCGCCGATACTGATGAATTGCTAAGAGTCGCAGAATCATTCTCTGGCACCCTCACCAGTGGAATCCATGCCATCGAAGGTGATCCAATGGTTCTCACGCAATTGATCTCAATTGTGGAACGTAT
This sequence comes from Candidatus Planktophila sp., assembly GCA_964202195.1. Taxonomy (GTDB): domain Bacteria; phylum Actinomycetota; class Actinomycetes; order Nanopelagicales; family Nanopelagicaceae; genus Planktophila. Next base: position 1,498 of record CAXNHI010000020.1, read on the forward strand.
TAGTGGCCGAATTGTGTGGAATCAATGGCCAACTGGATTAGCGGTGACATGGGCAATGCAACATGGTGGCCCGTATCCGGCTTCCACCAACCCATTATTTACATCGGTTGGAGCAAAGGCGATCCTGCGTTTTCGTAGACCGATTACCTATCAAAATTTCCCACAGAACTATCTCTCGCCTGTATTGCAAGACGGAGCTCCAGAACTCAACAGCGCCCGAATTAACGGCAGATAGGAACTCTGACAGGCTCGAAATGACTGGTTAAGGGTCGGTCTGACTCGCATCGCACCTACTAGGCAAAAGTTCTAGCCCTAGAATTGGGAGTGCAAGTTCAGGTATTCCCAAGGCATTATGAAAGGTGCTTTACGTGAAGAGTTCTAATCCAGTCCTAGCGCGTTCATTCTCGGGCAAAGGTTTTGCTCGTATGGATTCACAAGGTGTTCCAACACAGACTTTAGAAGAGACATTCTCAGCGCCATCTGCATCATCAGTGCAGACAGGTCGCATGACAATGGAAGATGTTGTCGTTAAGACTGCTTCCCTCTTTGCTGTTCTTCTAGTCGTTGGTGCATATGCATGGAATGCAAATCTCGGTGGCGGAGCGCTTCTGCTCGGCATGATCGGTGGCTTTGCTCTGAGCATGGTCAACACATTTAGTAAGACAATTCGTCCAGCACTCGTTGTTGCATACGCAGCATTCCAAGGTCTATTCCTTGGAACAATCACAAGTTATTTTGAAGCTGTATACCCAGGTATTGCGAGCCAAGCTGTACTTGCAACACTCTGTGCATTCGGTGGAATGCTCTTTGCATACCGCAGCGGACGTATTCGTGTAACTCCTAAGTTCCAGCGCGTGATGTTTGGCGCGATGATCGGTGACCTCGGTCTTGCACTTGTCAGCATCATTGCAAGCTTTACCGGTACACCTGGCGGACTTTACGGAGTCAGTGGACTCGGCTTGATTCTTGCAGCAGGTGGAGTTGTACTTGCTTCACTCTTTATCGTGATGGATCTAGATCAGATAGATCGCGCAATCAAAGCTGGCGTGCCACAGGTTGAATCTTGGCGCGCAGCATTTGGTTTGATGGTCACACTTGTCTGGCTCTACCTTGAAATGCTTCGCTTAATCGCAATCCTTCGCGGAAACGATTAATTCAGCGGTTCAATAATTTCATGAGATGCCCGGGACTTACGAGTCTCGGGCATCTTTATTGAGAGCACTATTGCAATACAGAAAACCAAACCGCTGAGGCCAAAGGCTGCGCGGTATCCGTAATGATCTGCAACAAAGCCAACGACAACAGGGCCTACGATCATTCCGGCATCGCCTGCCATCTGGAATAGAGCGATGACTTGTCCGCCCTTACCTTCAATGAGGTCGCCGACAACCGTGGCAGGAGCACTGGCTAGAAAAGCGTTACCAAGGCCAATAATTGCCATAGATAAGAAGAACATCAGTGGGTTGAGGGTGAGCGTCATGATAACGACGCCGATAAAGGAAATTATGGTTCCCACAATGAGAACAAATCTTCGTCCACGTTCATCTGAAAGTCTTCCTGCACGCAAGATCAGTGTTCCTTGAATGACGGCAGAGATAGTAAATCCCCAACCAACAACTGCAGCAGTTGATTTAAGTTGTTCGGTAATAAAGAGCGGCAAGATTGATGTGCGCACACCGAAGATAACCCAGCTTGCTACAAAGGTAATGATGAGTGCGTAGCGATACCCCTTAAGTGCGAAAGCATCTTTAAGTGACATCGCAACTTTCTTCTCCTCACTCTTCTTTGGTGCTTGTAGATGTTCGCTAGTAAAGAAGAAGAATCCGACTATGCCTGCGGCAGAGAGTGCGATGGCATAGACAAAGAATGGTGCGCGTAATGAAATAGCAGCAAGTCCCCCACCGATTGCAGGTCCTGCGATAGCACCGAGCAAGAATGAACCGTTATAGACAGACATAGCGTGGCCGCGTTGAGCATCACTTACTGAGCGCAAGATGACTGAGCTTGCGGCCACTGAGAACATGGAGGAACCGAGGCCACCTGCTGCGCGGAAGAAGAGAAGCTGGTTATAGCTCTGGGCTATTCCGCATGCGCCAACTGAGAGTGCGACGAATGCAACTCCGACTGCAAAGACTGTGCGCTCACCAAATTTATCAACGAGTTTTCCAGAAAATAATCCAGAGGCAAAGCGAGATAGAGCAAAGAGGGAGATGATCAATCCCACTGCAGCGTTACTGACTCCAAATGATCGCGCGAAGAGGGGGATTGCTGGAACGATGATTCCAAAGCCGACAGCAACAAAGAAGGATGCAACAACAAGAACGCTTACTTCACGGGGAAGATCGCGTAGTGGTGATTGCAGTTTCATAACCAGACACCACTCACCTTAGATTTTCGACATTTTTGTATTTTCACTGACAAGGGCATAAGTTTATCTCGTGAAATCAATCATCGCTGAAGACCTCGTAAAAACTTATGACAAGGGCACGGTACGAGCCCTAGATCACCTCTCTTTAGATGTCGAAGAAGGAACCGTTTTGGGCGTGTTAGGGCCAAATGGTGCTGGAAAGACAACAACTGTGCGGATTCTCGCTACCTTGCTCAATCCTGATTCAGGTCATGCAACGGTCGGTGGAATTGATGTTGTGAAGTATCCAGAGAAGGTGCGCGAGATTATTGGTCTTTCAGGACAGTACGCAGCAGTTGATGAGATTCTCACCGGTTGGGATAACTTGGTAATGTTTGGCCAGCTCTATCATTTAGGAAAGAAGCAAGCTATTGCACGCGCAGAAGAGTTACTTGAGCAATTCTCACTTACTGAAAGTGCGCGCCGCCCCATTAAGACATATTCAGGTGGAATGCGACGTCGCCTAGATTTAGCTGCATCGCTCATTGTTAAACCAAAGGTGCTCTTCCTTGATGAACCAACCACAGGGCTTGATCCACGCGGTCGCCAAGAGATGTGGGGAGTTATTCAAGAGCTTGTTAAAGGTGGCGTCACGCTTCTCTTAACAACACAATATTTAGACGAGGCAGATCAATTGGCCGATGAGATTGCTGTGATTGATCATGGCAAGGTAATTGCCCGCGGAACATCGGATGCGCTTAAGAAGCAGATTGGTGGAGAGCGTCTACAGATCGTTGTGGAGCCGAGCCACATCTCACAGACAATGGAGATCGTTACTCGCGTAAGTAAGAGCCCCGCAATCCTTGATGAAGGCATGCGCCTTATCTCAGCGCCTGTATTAACGGGCTCTACCGCTCTCATTGAAGCGCTGCGCGAGCTCGATAGCGCTGGGATTCATCCGCTCGATGTATCGCTCAAGCGCCCTTCCCTTGATGACGTCTTTATGTCACTGACGGGCCATGTTGCAGAAGAGATTAAGGAAGAGGTTAAGAAATGAGAGAGCTTCAAGATATTTTCATTATTACTCGCCGCCAGATCTTGCTCTTGGTGCGCGTGCCTGAAGTACTTATCTTCGCAACCATTCAGCCAGTTATGTTTGTGCTTCTCTTTAGATTTGTATTTGGCGGCTCAATTGAATCAGGTCAGCCTGGGGGATATGTGCAGCTCCTTATGCCTGGAATCTTCGTGCAGACCGTTGCATTTACTCTGGCAGGAACAGCATCAGGACTAGCAGAAGACATGAAGAAGGGTTTGATCGATCGTTTCAGATCACTTCCTATTTCAAGAAGTGCGCTCATCATCGGGCGCACGCTCGGAGATTCTCTTCTTAATATCGTGGTGTTAACAGTTATGGGAATCACCGGATATATCGTCGGGTGGCGTCCAACAGGTGGAACAGGAAATATGCTGCTGGGTTTCTTATTCCTTCTTCTCTTTGGTTATTCCCTCTCATGGGTTGGAGTTATTGTCGGTCTTTCAGCAAAGGATGCGCGAGTAGTCCAGAACGTATCTTTCATCGTGACATTTCCGCTCACATTCTTATCAAATGCTTTTGCGCCAACAACAGCTATGCCGCGCGCACTTCAGTACTTTGCAGAGTGGAACCCAGTATCAACAATGGTGGCAGGATGTCGCTCACTCTTTGGTCTTGAGACTGAATTCGGAGCAACGGCTGGATCATTTCCTAGTGAGTATCCGCTGATCACTTCATTGGCCTACATGGTTATTGTGATGGCGATCTTTATTCCCTTGAGCGTACGAAAGTATGCCCGAGCAGCTAATTAACCAGACTAGAAACTAAATGAAGCGGGCCTCGACGATTTCGACTGAAATTGCCTTGCCGTTAGGGGCTGTGTAAGAAACGGTATCGCCAATCTTGGCGCCCATGACAGCGCTGCCAAGTGGTGACTTCTCGCTATAGACATCGTATTCATCAGACGTAATTTCGCGTGAGCCCAAGAGGAATTTCATTTCATCCCCTGCGATCAACGCTGTGACAACCATTCCGGCACCAACGACTCCATCTTCACTTGCAGGAGGAGTTCCGATATGAGCGTTCTCTAAAATTTGCTTGAGTTGACGGATGCGCGCTTCCATCTTGCCTTGTTCATCGCGAGCTGCGTGGTAGCCACCGTTCTCTTTGAGATCACCTTCGGCGCGCGCAGCTTCAATCTTTGCTGTGACATCGCGACGGCCAGAACTTTCCAGCGTTGCCAGCTCAGCGCGAAGGCGATCGGCTGCCTCTTGGGTCAGCCATGTCTGTGGTGTACTCATAACGGCACACTTTAGCGGCAGGTGCTGCGCTTATGAAATTCTGCACCCTACGATACGCGCACTGACAGGGGCGATACGTGCTGGGATTGCGACGATTCGTTCAACATGGCTCTGGCCGGCGACAATTTGGTCATCGATCTGACCGACGATGTTCTTATCGATATCTAAAGTAATCAGAGTGCAGAGGACTATCGCATCGGGATCACGGCGATCGATTGCGTACTTCATTGTCATTTCACGATCTCCTGTGACCGAGAAAGAATAGAGAGTAGATCGCAGCTCAGGCTGTGAGTGGCTTGAGGCTGCCCATAAAGTCCATGAGAGTCCGATAAGTGCAAGGACTGCAGCGGGTGCAATCCAGCCTTTTCTAGCTGTGATGCCATATCTATCGTTGTAGTCGAAAGTCTCATCCGGCTCGGGAGTTCCTTGTGGCATCGACATGGGAGAATTATCGCATGGAAAAAGATGTGGATATGGGTTGGGCCGGATCTCTCACAGTTTTGCTTCTCTGTATCTCAGTTGCATTCTTGCTGCGTAGTTTCTACAAGCGCTATAACAAAATGAAGGATCGTGAAGATAACGGTGGTCTTTAAAGTACTTGGCAAGGCAGTTGCAGTTCTGACTCTTGTAGCAGTCTTTGTCTTTCTTGGCATGTGGCAGCTTGACCGCGCCAATGAATTGCAAGAATCCAAGAAGGTTATTCCTGACTCAACTATCTATCAGCTGGCAGATCTTGCAACCCCAGCAGCCTCTTTAGATTCACGTAGCGTTGGAAAGAAAGTTCAACTTCGCGGAAGTTACATCCTGACATTCCGCGCACCTTATCAAACCGATCTTGCCGATCGCAGATCTGATTGGGAAGTGGCGCTGATGCAGGTGGATGAGAAAAGTGCGATCTTGGTTCTGCGCGGATATTGGAAAGATCGTCTGGTTGAGCCACAAGTTGCGATATCTACTGGTGTCGATCTAGAGGCCGTTGTGCAGCCTCGACAATTTGAAGATGTTGCAAGAAATGCACCAGGTGTGATTTCGCGCCTCGATAGCAGCGTTATCGTCTCGCTGACAGATTTTGATCTCTATGACGGATTTCTACTTGCAACCCAAGAGAACGTCAGTGAAGGTCCCGTCATGCGCGATCGCATCGAACTCGCACCCCCTGAATCGAAGGTTGGTGGTTATTACTGGCAACACATCTCTTATGTCGTTATCTGGTGGTTGATGGCTGCGATCGTGCTCTATCTGCCTTTCTACCGCAGGCGCGGAGAAAGCGATAAGTTAGGAGCATGAAAAGTGCGGTTCTTCGTTTTCGCATCATGGCCATTATCTGTGGAGTCTTATCTCTGGTTCTCTGGTTCTTCTATATGCCAGCAAAATACGGTTTCCACCTCGAGCGCACACAGCCAAATATCATCTGGATTACCCAGATTCACGGCGCTCTCTATATCTTCTACGTGTTGGCAGCCCTGCAGCTCAGCGTTGCGATGAAGAAGAGCATCAAGGGTTTGATCTGGATGGTTCTAGCCGGCACGCTACCTGTGGCTTCCTTTATTTTGGAGCGCAAAGTTGTTCGTCAAACTTCGTAAAGAGATCAAAGGGTGGCTTTATCCATTCTATGAATGGCGCATTGTCCGCGATCTAGATTTTTCTCAAACTCCGCAACATGTAGGTGTGATCCTTGATGGCAATCGCAGATGGGCGATGAGCAATCCCAGCCCATCAGATCCCAAAGGCCATCGCCGTGGGGCGGATAAGATCATCTATTTCCTCGGTTGGTGTGAAGAAGCTGAAGTAAAAGTTGTTACCTTGTGGATGCTCTCGACCGATAACTTTAAACGCACACCCGAAGAGCTCGATGCCCTCCTTGCCGTCATCGGCGATAGCGTCGATGAATTAACGCGCACTGGCCGTTGGACAATTAAAGCTGTCGGCGCACTCGATCTCTTGCCGCCGTGGTTACAAGAAAAGCTCTCATCACTTCCTACACATCCTGGAACTCTCGAGGTCAATGTCGCCATCGGTTATGGCGGTCGGCGCGAGATTGTTGATGCGGTCAAGAGTTATATGAATGAGGCGGCAGCTCAGGGCAAAGAGATTGCAGCTGCGGCAGCAGATCTTGATGCCAAAGCAATCTCACAATATCTCTACACCGCTGGCCAGCCAGATCCAGAACTTCTGATCCGCACATCAGGGGAACAGCGCTTGGGCGGATTCTTGCTATGGCAGAGCGCACATTCTGAGTTCTATTTCTGCGAAGCATATTGGCCAGATTTTCGTCGCGTTGATTTCCTTCGAGCCCTTCGCTCATATTCACAACGACATCGTCGGCTAGGTAAATAACTCTAGGTAAATAGTTCTGGGTTGGTTATTCACCTATTAGTAATCTTGCGCGTGTGGCGTGTCGCCCTTTCAAAAGCGCTCGCAGTTCTAATCTTTTCCTATCCGAAGCGTGATCCCTTCTAGAACAATTAAAGAAATGTGAGTTCTCGCCGTTGGCACACCCACCGCGTAAAACATACGTTTTAGATACCAGCGTTCTTCTGGCTGACCCAGGCGCACTTCACAAATTTGAAGAGCATGAGGTCATTATTCCGATCGCAGTTATCGGAGAGCTTGAGACCAAACGAGATCACCCAGAGCTTGGCTACTTTGCCCGCGCAGCACTTCGCGCACTTGATGACCTTCGCATCCAATTTGGGCGCCTTGATCAGCCCCTGACAATTACTCCCCAGGGCGGCACGCTTTCAGTCGAACTTAATCACACAGATATGAGCACCTTGCCCCACGGATTCTTGCGCGATGGAACTAATGATTCGCGCATCCTTGCTATTGCAAAGAACCTCATGTCAGATGGAAAAGATGTTGTCCTAGTTACTAAAGATCTTCCACTTCGCGTGAAGGCCTCATCTGTCGGTGTTCGCGCAGAAGAGTATTTGGCTGAGCTGGTCTCCAATAGCGGATGGACCGGAATCGAAGAGATTGATGTCGGCCACAGCGTGATCGATGAGTTGTATTCGAGTGATCGAGCAGATCATGAATGTGCCCACACCTTGCCGGTTCATACAGGCATCGTCTTGCACTCTGAAAAAGGAAGCGCCCTCGCCCGAGTCACCGCCGATAAGCAATTGCGGTTAGTGCGCGGAGACCGAAGTGCATTTGGTCTCCATGGACGAAGTGCCGAACAACGGATCGCACTCGACCTTTTGCTCGATGAAGAGATCGGCATTGTTTCCCTCGGCGGTCGAGCCGGAACCGGAAAATCTGCCCTTGCTTTATGTGCTGGCCTGGAAGCGGTGATGGAGAAACGACTTCATAAGAAGGTGGTGGTCTTCCGTCCGCTCTATCCCGTCGGTGGCCAAGAGCTCGGATACTTGCCGGGAAGTGAAGGCGAGAAGATGTCGCCGTGGGCCCAGGCAGTCTTTGACACTTTGGGAGCTCTCGTGAGCCAGGCCGTCATCGATGAAATCATCGCCCGTGGGTTGATCGAAGTTTTACCTCTGACTCATATCCGCGGTCGCTCATTGCATGACAGCTTTGTCATTGTTGACGAGGCCCAATCCCTGGAACGCGGAGTTCTGCTGACCGTCCTGTCACGAATTGGCCAAAGTTCACGAGTGATCCTGACCCACGATGTTGCCCAGCGCGATAACTTGCGCGTGGGTCGCCATGACGGTGTCGTTGCAGTCGTTGAAACTCTTAAAGGCCACCCTCTCTTTGCCCATATGACCCTGACTCGATCAGAGCGCTCGCCGATCGCTGCCTTGGTCACCGAATTGCTTGAGGGGCCGATCGTCTAACCCCTCCCAAAAGGCACTCTTTAAAGATCACAGTCACAAATGGGGTAAATCGGACTTCCCCCATTCTGACCTGCACTTTTACCTATCCACAACCAGTCACCTTTCGGAGAATTTTGCCGCCACGCGTGCTCTGATTTGCCCATGGCCCTCACCCTTGCCACCCTTGAGCCATCCCCCTTCCCCTGTAATCCTCAATCTCCAAAAATTTTGAGGGCGATAAGGGTTTGCCCGGGAGCAGAAGTGACCAGACGATGGACGAGAGATGAAGAGGAGGGCAGCTATGCAAGTACACCTTGCCAAGCCGCGATATAAAGTCGCCGGGCTATGGACTCTCGTCGCCTCCCTGATAATTCTCGCCAGCGCCCAACC
>CAXNHI010000021.1:0-10063 GCA_964202195.1 Candidatus Planktophila sp.
ATGCGATCGATCTTACCGATTCCAATCATCGGCATCTCATCAAAAACAAGTAATTGTTTAGCTTTAGCACTATCTCCAAGTGCGCTGCTTAATACTGCGCTCACTTCATTTATCGTTGGATGTGCTGCACCGGAAACGGCTACAACTAAGCGTTGGCCCCATTGCGCGTCATCGACAGCAACCGCGCACCATTGCAGGTGAGGAAATGCAGTATGGAGAATCTCATCTACGTGAGTGAGTGAGACTTTCTCCCCACCAGTGTTATAGAGATCATCGCTTCTGCCAAGAACCTTAAGAATCCCACCTTCAATCGCGCCGTGATCTGAAGTTGTAAACCAACCATCGCGATACTGCTGACTCCACAATTCCTCATTGCCTAGATAGCCAGATGCCAACACTGGTCCAGAGATTTCGATCAACCCACTATTTGAAACTCGTACTGCTACACCTTCAAGTGGAGAACCCTCATAGATACATCCACCAGAGGTCTCGCTCATTCCATATGTTCTTACCACCGAAATTCCTGCATCAAGTGCCCGGTGCAAGAGATCTTCCTGAAGTTGTGCTCCGCCAACAAGAACCTTTTTCGACGATTGCAAATGAGCTAATAGTTTGTCATCGCCATTGAGAGCTTGAAAAATTTGAGTGGGAACAACTGCCGAGAAGTCTGTATTCGCATATTCCGTTACATCACGAAGATCGACAGGAGTTGTTCCAAGATCAAGTGCGCGAATTAATACATTGATTCCTGCAATGTGATGTAGCGGCAAGAGCAGGGCCCATGTCTGTCCTGGGCGAGCTTGCAGATAATCAAGTGAGGCTCGAGCCGATGCAAGTACTGCCGTAGAGCTAAGAGTTACAGATTTTCTTGTACCCGTTGAACCCGTTGTTCCAACAATGAGGCAGATATCGCCATCCACATTTTCAATCAATTCATCTGTGAAGTTAAGGGCTGGACCCTGGTGGGCTAGCGCTTTAGCCACGAGATTCATCACATCACCGATAGCCAGCGCGGGATCGACCGAGATCACAGAGCGTGATCGGTTACTTGAGTTGGCCGAGATATCCATAGCCCGCGTAGGCTATCGCCTGCAAGTAAGAGTGGAGGAATCGTGAGCAAGCCAATTAAGCGTGAGTTTGGGGATCGCACTATCCCAGCATGGGCAACCGGCAAGGGTGGTGCGGATTTCATCGACGTGAAATACCACGTGGCAGATGGCATTGCCAAGATCACCATCAATCGCCCTGAAGTTCGTAACGCATTCCGCCCGCAAACAATTATTGAGCTGCAACAAGCATTCTCTCTCGCTCGCGATAACTCAGATGTGGGCGTCATTATTTTGACTGGCGAAGGCACCGAAGCGTTCTGTTCAGGTGGAGATATCAGCGTTCGTGGCGATGATGGATACCTCGGCGTTGACGAACTCGCACAACACGGTATCGGACGACTTAATGTCTTAGATCTACAGATTCAAATTCGCAGAACACCTAAACCTGTTATCGCAATGGTTGCAGGATGGGCAATTGGTGGCGGACATGTTCTCCACGTTGTCTGCGATCTTACGATTGCAGCAGAGAATGCAAAATTTGGACAGACCGGCCCCATGGTTGGATCTTTCGATGGTGGTTACGGCTCAGGTTTACTTGCAGCAAGTGTTGGCCAGAAAAAGGCTCGCGAAATTTGGTTTATGACGCGCCAATACGATGCGCAAGAAGCGCTCGCAATGGGACTCATAAACACCGTTGTTCCCATCGATCAACTAGAAGCTGAAACAGTTTCTTGGTCTCGCGAGATGCTCCGCAACTCACCAATGGCTCTGCGTCTATTGAAGTCAAGTATGAACGCAGCAGATGATGGACTTGCAGGAGTTCAACAGCTTGCAGGTGATGCCACCCTTCTCTTCTACTTAAGCGAAGAAGGACAAGAAGGACGCGATGCTTATAAAGAAAAGCGCGATCCTGACTTCGGTAAATTCCCTAAGCGCCCCTAATTCTTATGCTCGATGACCTACTTGCAACACTTCGCGTAATTACTCTTCCTACGCGTACCAATTTTCGCGGCGTTACCTATCGCGAAGTCGCACTGATGCAAGGCCCACAAGGCTGGGGGGAGTTCTCACCATTTCTGGAATATGACGACAACGAGTGCCGGCCATGGCTAGCTAGCGCGATAGAGGCAGCGACAGTTGCTCGCCCTGAACGATTCCGCGATGCCATTGCAGTCAATGGCACCATCCCAGAACTTAACGATGTAAAAAAACTTGAATCCCTGATGGAGAGTTATTCAGGCGTTAAAACTTTCAAAGTAAAGGTGGGTCGCAATCTTGGCGAAGATATCGCCAGAATTACAAGGGTGCGTTCCCTTGCACCGAAGGCAGCCATCCGGGTTGATGTCAACGGACTCTGGAGCGTTGATGAAGCACTCACAAATCTATATGCGTATTTCGAAGAGGTAGGCCCGATCGAATATGTTGAGCAACCATGTGCGACAGTTGAAGAACTCCGTGAATTAAAAAGCAAGATAAAGATCACGCTTCGCATTGCAGCAGATGAAATCATTCGCAAGGCTGCCGATCCATCTGCAATTGATCTGACTGACGCTGCCGATATTTTGATGCTCAAAGTGCAACCACTTGGTGGAATACAACGTTCGCTAGAGATTGCAGCCCATCACGGCCTTCCAGTTGTTGTCTCAAGCGCACTAGAGAGTGCAATCGGAATCGAATACGGGCTAGATCTTGCAGCAAGTATTAAAGAGCTCACCTTTGATTGCGGATTGGCAACGGGATCACTCTTAGCCAGTGATGTTGCAGAACATGAAATCATCGATGGCAAGATCACTTTAGGTCAGATATCTCCACAGTTAGACGGTCTTGTTGTGTCAGCTGAACGCTATGAATGGTGGAAGAATCGCATCATGAGAGTCGGAGCGTTACTTACATGAGTGAAGCAACGACCCTAGCGCGCGTCATTGTCAGACAGATCATTGAAGCCGGCATTACCGATGCCGTTCTGGCACCTGGATCCCGCAACGCACCTTTATCAATCGCCTTCTATCAAGCAGAGCAGGCAGGTTTAATTAATCTTCACGTAAAGATTGATGAACGCGGTGCAGCGTTCTTTGCCCTTGGCCTGACAAAGGCACTAGGGCATCCTGTTCCAGTTATCTGTACAAGTGGAACAGCGGTAGCAAACTTTCACCCAGCAGTTCTTGAAGCCTCACATAGCAATGCGCCATTGTTGTTACTTACAGCTGATCGCCCAGCACGACTTCGCAGAACAGGCGCAAATCAAACAACTGAACAGGCACGCATATTTGGAAAAGCAGTGCGCTACTTTGCTGATGTATCAGGGTCGGCATATCCGATGGAGCTTCCATTTAATTCACTTCAATCAGGTCCGGTCCATCTCAATATTCAATTTGAAGAACCACTTATCGGTGACTCAGATATTTCGTGGCTAGATAATGTAAAAATTACAATCCCTCAAGTATTTGATAGAAAGAGTCCAGGTACTTTTTATACAAAGTCCACACGAGGTCTCTTAGTAATTGGACATGATCGTGCAGGTTTGTCGCAAGAGAGTGCCCAGAAATTTGCATCTGAACTTGGCTGGCCCGTTATCGCCGAAGATCCACTCTCTTTCGAAGGCGCAGCCGCACATGCCAGCATCTTTCTTACTTCAACAAAGATTCGAAGTGAAGTAAAGCCAGATACAGTAGTGATCATCGGGCGGACTACGCTTTCTCGAAGCGTCAATACATTGATCGCTGAAGCACGAAAGACGGTAATCATCGATCCTCGCATGGCAACTGTCGATCAGGATCGAATGGGAAATCAGAAATTTCTAGCACTTCCACAGATTCAAGTTCCAACTGCAGATCCTGATTGGGTGGCAACGTGGAAGAAACTTGGAGAACGTGCATCAAAGGTAGTCGCCGAGTTAGCCACATGGTCTGAGGAAACTATCGCTCGTGATTTTGCAGCGGCTCTTCCAGCAGGAGCATCGCTCTTTATTGCATCATCACGACCAATTCGCGATTTGGAAGGATTTGCTCAACCTCGAGAGGGCGTACAAGTTTTTGCTAATCGTGGATTAGCAGGTATCGATGGAAACATTTCTACCGCACTTGGTATCGCCTCACGATCAGAGAAAACTTTTGCAGTACTTGGCGATCTTGCATTTCTACATGATGTGAGCGCACTTTCACATGCAGGTAATCCTGACTTACGACTCTTTGTCATTGATAACAACGGTGGCGGAATCTTCTCAACACTTCCACAAGCCGGAGTTGATGGATTTGAGAAGATTTTCGGCACTCCGCACGGTAGGGATATCCAAGCAATCGCAACATCTTTTGGAGTCAAGACCTCAAAAATTTCAACAAGTGGCGAGCTCACACAAGTGGTTGCAGCGCCTGTTAAGGGCTTTGAAATCGTGGTTGTTCAGGTTCCCTCACGCCAAGAAAATGGCGACTATCTCAAGAGTATCTACGCGAAGATGGAATCACTCTAGAGCGCTGCGCATTGGCGCAAATTTTGCGTTGCTTTCTTGAAGTTCTTTCTCTGGATTCGATCCCGAAACGATGCCGCATCCGGCAAAGATTCGAATTGTTGTATCTGTGACCTGACCACAGCGAAGAGCGATTCCGAGTTCGCCATCTCCGCGCGAATCAATCCAACCAACGGGCCCGGCATAGCGACCCCGGCTCATTCCCTCGATAGATGAAATCACTTGAGAAGCTAGATGTGTGGGGGTTCCACAGACTGCAGCTGAAGGATGAAGTCTGGAAAGAAGTGAAAAAGCGTCGACATCAATCTTTGATTCGATGAGTGCGCCAGTTACATCGGTTGCAAGATGCATGACGTTTGCTAGGTGTAATACAAATGGTGACTCTGGAACATTCGTTGAGGTACAGAATGGTTCGAGCGCATCTGCTACTGAGCGCACCGCATACTCGTGTTCTTCTAGATCTTTGGATGAACGTGCAAGGGATGCTGCAAGTGCTAAATCTTTCTCGTCATCACCGGTCTTGCTAATTGTTCCAGCCAAAACGCGCGAAGTAACCATGCCGCGAGTAAGGCGGAGCAAGAGTTCAGGGGTTGCTCCAACGAGATTATCGACAGCAAATACATAGGTAGATGGATATTGCTCACTTAAATTATTAAGAATCGGGCGGATATCAATGGTGCGATCGGCGACTGCGACTAAGTCACGGGCTAGTACAACTTTTTCTAACTCGCCGATTTCGATTTCACCTTTAGCTGTTGCTACGCGAGACATCCATTCATTGGGAGTGAGGGATCCATCTGCCCAGGCAAACTCTGCGTGGCTGAGTTCAGGTGCTTTCTTTGGTAGGTAAGGCTGTGCTTTATCGCCGATCCAAGTCATCCATGAGACGCCAGACCGTGTACCGACAACTACTTGCGGAATAACCAGTACCGACTCTTCATTTTCATCGAATGAGAAAGATGAGAAAACTATTGGCCCGGTACCGCTGACATTGAGAGTGTTTACAACGTTAAAAGTTGCCAGCTGTTCGGCCCACCATTGCCGAGCAGCTCTAAAGCGATTTGGTCCACTTACTGTTGTCTTCGCGTATTCGCCCCAACCCACAACGCCTTGACCAGCGCGAACCCAAGAGAATGCGCCACTTTCAGGAAGTAGATCCAGAAGTGGCAGGTGGGAAGAAACCTTTGAGGTTGTTACAGGAATAAGGGAAGTCATAGAAAATTAGGCGTTAAGTTTTCGCGAAATTCTCTTCCAGATCAGTGGAAGTGAGGTTGCAGTAATTGCAATTTTAAGTGCTTCACCAAAGATAAATGGTGTGAGTCCGGCGGCAATAGTCTGTGACCACGTCATATCTAAACTAAAGTGAAGCCAAGTAAGTCCGAATCCAAAGATGATGACGCTTCCAAGAATGAGCATGGGAAAAGATGTGCGGAATTTCTGATCTGCTTTTCTATCGGCGAGGTAACCAATGACAATGGTGGCAACTAACATTCCGATGAGATATCCACCGGTTGCACTTGTGATTCGCGCGAGGCCGTGGCTAGGAAGCGTTGCAGAAGGTGCAAAGAGTGGAGCTCCAGCAATTGCTGCCAATAGATATGTAGCAAAAGTTGCGGTGGCTAAACGGGCGCCGTAAGTAGTTGCAATAAGAAAGACGCCAAGTGTTTGGCCTGTGACAGGAACAGGTGATCCAGGAACCGGGATTGCAATCTGGGCGAGCGTGGAGAGGAAAAGGACTCCGCCGACAAGAAAGAGGGCTTGCGTTAAAACGGTGGAAGCTGGAAAAACAGCGCTGCGCAGCGTCTGTGAGGTTGCACGACTTGAAGTCATTCCTTGGCCATCCTTTTTCGAAGTTGTGGATAAGCCTACCTTCAGCGAGAATAAGGGCATGTCACGCGCGAATATGGATAAGAATCCGCAGGAAGTAGCTGCGATGTTCGATGGAGTCGCTCGTCGCTATGACATCGTCAACGATATTTTGAGCCTGGGTCGCACCAAGGCTTGGCGCAAGGCCGCCACCAAGGTGATTGCCCCTGCCCCAGGGATGAAGATTCTGGATATGGCCGCTGGCACCGGGTCGAGCTCGGCCCCTTTGGCTGCAGCCGGTGCCGATGTGATCGCAGCCGATTTCTCCGAAGGCATGATCGCGGCAGGCAAAAAGGTCCGCCCAGATCTGAGCTTTATCAAAGCCGATGCCCTTAATCTGCCCTTTGAAGATAACTCCTTTGACCTCTTTACTATCTCTTTCGGCCTTCGAAATACCCAGAACACCGCCAAGGCGCTGGCTGAGGCCCGCCGAGTAGTTAAATCTGGTGGCCGCTTGGTCGTCGTTGAATTTTCCAGCCCGACCTTCGCTCCATTTAGAGTTATCTATATGAATTATCTGATGCGCGCCCTGCCCTTTATTGCTCGCAAGACCTCATCAAATCCCGATGCCTATATCTATCTCGCTGATTCGATTCGGGCATGGCCTGATCAGAAGGCGCTCGCTTCCCAGATTGTCGATGCGGGGTGGACCCAAGTGGGTTGGAAGAATCTGACTGGCGGAGTTGTGGCAATTCACATGGCTGTTGCCCCCTAGTCGATTTCCCCTCACGCTCCCAACGCCTAGACTTACGCACCGTGAGCGCTAATCCATACGTCCCGATCCTGATTCTCTTTGCAATCGGCTTTGGCTTTGCCGCCTTTTCAGTCGGAATCGCAGCAGTGACAGGACCTGCTCGCTATAACCGCGCTAAGCAAGAGGCTTATGAGTGCGGAATCGAACCTTCACCACAAGCGCTCGAAGGTGGTCGCTTTCCAGTGAAGTACTTCCTTACAGCAATGCTCTTTATCGTCTTTGATATTGAAATCGTCTTCCTCTATCCATGGGCTGTGACATTTGATCAGCTCGGACTCTTTGGATTAGTTGAAATGGCAATCTTTATTGGAACGGTATTTATCGCTTATGCATACGTCTGGCGACGTGGTGGATTGGAATGGGATTAAGCCATGGGTCTTGAAGATAAATTACCGAGCGGAATTCTTCTCTCAACCGTTGAAGGTTTAGCGGGATATATGCGCAAGAGCTCGCTCTGGCCGGCAACTTTTGGTTTAGCGTGCTGTGCGATTGAGATGATGGCAGTTGGTTCTGCGCCAAAGCATGACATCTCTCGTTTTGGAATGGAGCGCTTTAGCGCATCTCCTCGTCAAGCAGATCTCATGATCGTTGCCGGTCGCGTATCGCAGAAGATGGCTCCAGTGCTTCGCCAAATTTATGATCAAATGACTGCGCCAAAATGGGTTATCGCAATGGGTGCATGTTCATCTTCAGGTGGAATGTTTAATAACTACGCAATTGTTCAGGGAGTCGATCACGTTGTCCCTGTAGATATCTATCTTCCAGGATGCCCACCGCGTCCAGAGCAGTTGATGGATGCAATCATCAAGTTGCACGAAATTATTAGCGACACAACCCTTGGACCAAATCGCGAAGCAGTGATCAAGGAAGTCGAAAAAGCAGCGATAAACGCTCGCCCTACGATTCAGCTCGGTAATTTCCCGCTAGAAGGAACGCACGCATAATGAGCGAAACTCAACAGGGAATGTTCGGTGCTAGCGGCACCGGCGATACCTCAGGCTATGGCGGGCTAGTTCGCCAAAGCGCATCCGCTGGATCGACAGAGCGTCCATTTGGTGGGTACTTCGATCAGGTTGCAGATGATCTAGAGCGCGCATATCCAGATTTTGCAGATGCAATTACCCGCGTAGTTGTTGATCGCGGCGAACTTACGCTTCACATTAAGAGAGAGCGCCTTGTAGAAGTTGCCCGAATCTTGCGCGATAAGTTGCTCTTTGAAATGTGCATGGGAGTCTCAGGAGTGCACTATCCAGAGCGCACAGGTAGTGAACTTGTAGCTGTCTATCCATTGCTTTCAATGACAAAGAATCAGCGCATCCGCCTTGAAGTTTGCACATCAGATCTTGATCCACATATTCCTTCACTCGTTGAAGTGTGGGGTGGAAACAATTGGCACGAGCGCGAAACTTTTGACATGTTCGGAATTATTTTTGATGGACACCCAGGACTTACTCGCATCTTGATGCCGGACGATTGGGATGGACATCCACAGCGCAAGGATTACCCACTTGGTGGAATCGCTGTTGAGTACAAAGGCGCAACAACACCTGCTCCATCGCAGCGGAGGTCATACACATGAGTACAACATTTGATCCATACGCATCCTCCCGCGAAACCACCGAAGGTACTGTCTATTCAGTTACCGGCGGAGATTGGGATGAACTCGTCTCAGAGATCGGTGAAGCAAAAGAAGAGCGCATCATCGTTAATATGGGGCCACAACACCCATCAACGCACGGTGTGCTTCGCCTTGTTCTTGAACTCGAAGGTGAAACAGTTACAGAAGTTCGCCCAGGTATTGGATATCTGCATACTGGTATTGAAAAGAACATGGAATTTCGTTCATGGACGCAAGGAACAACATTTGCAACTCGTATGGATTATTTGAGTCCAATCTTTAATGAGACTGCGTATTGCCTAGCTATTGAGAAGCTCCTTGGAATTACGCAAGATGTTCCAGAGCGCGCATCAGTCATTCGTGTATTGATGATGGAGCTCAACCGCATTTCGTCCCACATGGTCGCACTCGGTACCGGAGCGCTCGAACTCGGTGCCATGGGACCTATGTTCTTTGCATTCCGCGAACGCGAGATTGTGCTCGATGCATTCGAAGCAATCACTGGTCTTCGCATGAATATGGCTTATGTCCGTCCGGGCGGCGTGCAGCAAGATCTTCCAGAAGGAATGACAACACGTCTTCGCGAACTAGTGAAGACACTTCGTAAGAACTTCAAAGATAATGAGCGCCTCTTGGTAGGAAACACCATCTGGATGAAGCGCACTGTTGGTATTGGTTATCTCGATTTGGCCGGATGTACAACACTTGGAATTACAGGTCCCGTACTTCGCTCAACTGGTCTGCCTTGGGATCTTCGTAAGATGAATCCATATTGCGGATATGAAAATTATGATTTCGATGTGGTTACTGCAGATACCTGCGATGTCTACGGTCGATTCCTCATCCGTATGGCAGAGCTCGAACAATCACTTCGCATTATCGAACAAGCAGTCGATAAACTCGATGCACTTAAAGGCGCACCAATAATGGTTGCCGATAAGAAGATTGCATGGCCGGCACAGCTTGCACTCGGTGCAGATGGACTTGGTAACTCACTTGATCACATTCGCGAAATCATGGGTTCATCGATGGAATCTTTGATTCACCACTTCAAACTTGTTACTGAAGGATTTCGCGTTCCTGCCGGACAGGTATATGTAGCAATTGAATCTCCACGCGGTGAACTTGCAGCCCACATCGTCTCAGACGGTGGAACACGTCCATATCGCGCCCACTTCCGCGAACCATCTTTTAATAACTTGCAAGCAACATCTGCAATGAGTGAAGGCGGAATGATCGCTGACATTATTGGCGCTGTTGCTTCTATCGATCCTGTGATGGGAGGCGTTGACCGCTAATGTCATCTGTAGACC
>CAXNHI010000022.1:0-9493 GCA_964202195.1 Candidatus Planktophila sp.
GCCGCAAGTGTCAGTTCAACGTTTTCGCGAGCAAGAGCTGGAAGTGAATACTTATCGCTGATTACTTCACCTTGTTCAGTTAATTTAATTTCACCATCGATTGATCCCCAAGGAAGAGCAACGAGAGCTTCATAGGTTGGGCCACCACCGCGACCGACAGAACCACCACGACCATGGAAGAGACGCAGACGCACGCCGTGCTTCATTGCGACATCTCTTAACTTGCGCTGTGCACGGTGAATTTCCCATTGGCTGGTTGCGATTCCAGCATCTTTATTTGAATCTGAATATCCGAGCATTACTTCTTGTACATCTCCACGAAGTGCAACAACTTTTCTATACGTTGGATTCGATAGTAACTTTTCAAGGATGTCGCCAGCTGCACGAAGTTCAGCAACGGTTTCAAGTAGTGGAGCAAATCCAATCTTGGCAACGCCAGTCTTGATATCGACAAGTCCTGCTAACTTTCCTAGGACTGCTGATGCAATGAGGTCATCAGCACCTTTTGTCATAGAGACGATGTAGGTCTCGATAATCTCTGGACCGAAGTTTTCAATGAGTTCATTGATAGCGACAAAGGTATTGAAAGTCTTTGCATCATTATCTTTAAGAGATACTGTGGAAAGTCCTCGCGAATCATCAAGCAAAGCAGTGAGAGTTTCAAAGCGCTCATCATGGCTTTGGGACGCGTAGTTACCGCTAATGATCTGAGAAAGTGCACTGTGGTGGGCATCAGAATGCTCACGGATATCAAGGGTGGCATGGGTAATTCCAAAGGCAGCGATCGAGCGAATTGTTCGCTCAAGTAGCCCAGTAGCGATTAATTCACCATTATGAGCAAAGAGTGAATCGCGCATCAGAGTGAGATCTGCAAGAAGCTCAGATGTATCTTTGTAATCGCGATGTGGAACATGTGGGGTGCCCTTTGCGTGGCGATCACGTGTCAGTACAAGTCGATGCACGATAGCTGTCGCCTTTAAGCGGTATGGCTCTTGCACATTAAGGCGGCGAAAACGCGGCTCGAATTCAGGGATGTGCTTGAGATCTTCTTCTACTGAAGCAGAGAGAGCTGGAGTTGCACCAATGATGCGGGTAGAGACTGAGAGCATCTGACGAAGTTCGTCCATCGATGCAATTGTTGTACGGATGGCATGAGCAACCTGGAGTACTACAGCAGCCTTAGTGATTTCAGGCGTGATATTTGGATTTCCATCACGATCGCCACCGATCCATGTACCAAAAGTTAATGGACGAGCTGTCACAGGTAGATCAACGCCAATTCGCTTAAGTTCGTGGGCAAATTCATTGAGTACTTCAGGAACTGTTGTGCGAGCCAAATCATCGAGGTAATAGAGGGCGTTCATTGCTTCATCAAGTGGCTCAGGGCGTTCAACTCGAAGTTCATCTGTCTGCCACAAGAGATCAACTATCTCGGCGAGTGATTGTGAATTAGTGATGCTCTTTGGAAGATCGAGTAACCGCGAAATTTCACCCAACTTGTTGAGAATCGAACGGCGCGCAGCTTCTGTTGGGTGCGCGGTAAAGACAGGTCGCACGCTGAGTTCGCTGATCCATTGTTCAAGATCTTTTTGCGTAAATTGATGTCCTGGTGTCTGCGATTTCTGCGCTTGCGCGATTTTATCTACAGCGCGTGAAATCCATGAGCTTCCCTGATCTCTAGATTCAGATAGAGCGCGGACGCGGTTTACTTGTTCGGCAACATTTGCCAGGTGAAAGTAGGTGCTAAATGCACGTGCGAGTTGTATTGAATCTTCTACAGATAAGTCTTTAAGGACCTCTGCACCACTTCCTTCACGAACAGCGCTACGAACATTTTCAACAAGATCAAGAAGTTGTTGGCCTTCTTGGCGGACAAGAGTTTGACCCAGGAGATCACCTAAGCGGCGCACATCAGCGCGCAGAGCCTCTTCCTGATTTGTCATGTGCGTATTCTCGCAGGCAATCGGCGCATCTCACACACCGTAGACTTTGCTCGTAGCCCCCTGGTCTTGACCAAGCGGGGCCAGTTGCTATTGGGGGTGTGCTGTGCGAGGACTGATCTCATTAATCGAGACCAACCCATCAGTAGTCCATGCACTCCAGAACGCCAGAAAAATAATTGCTCCTCCACCGGCGTATCCGTTCTTGCTTGCAGCCCGGGCAAAGGAACGCCCGCTATTGGTAATTACTAGCTCATCGCGTGGAGCAGAAGATTTAGCTCACGAACTTCGCGAACTACATTCACATGTTCTCGAATTTCCAGCCTGGGAAACTCTTCCTCACGAGCGACTCAGTCCTCGTAGTGACACTGTTGCTAGACGTATCGCCACGCTAAATTCGTTAGCAAATCTTAAGAAGGAAAATCCCATTGTTATTACTCCTGTGCGAGGGATGATTCATAGATTTATTGCAGATATCTCACGGGTTCCACTGCGAACTTTAGAGATCGGACAAGAGATTTCTCTCACCGATTTAATCGAACATTTGACGCTTAACGCTTACACACGCACCGACCTCGTTGAAAAACGTGGAGAGTTTGCAGTGCGCGGTGGAATCGTAGATGTCTTCTTCCCACTAGCGATACATCCAATACGTATTGATTTCTTTGGCGACGAGATCGAAGAGATGAAGTACTTTGATGTTGCCGATCAGCGAACGCAAGATCCAGTGACTCAAGTAATTGAAATCTTGCCTTGCCGAGAGTTCATACTGACTCCAGAGATCCAAGAACGTGCTGCAGCGTTAGAGAAGAAGTTCCCATTGGCCTCTGAGATATTAAATAAGATTGCAGCCGGAATTTCCTGTGATGGTATGGAATCTCTAGTACCGATGCTAGTCGACGAGCTAGAGACTATTGCAGAGCGCATGCCAAATAACTGCGAAGTAATTTTCCTTGATGATGAGCGAATAAAATCTCGCAGCGCTGACTTGATTTTAACCAATGACGAGTTCTTTCAAGCAGCCTGGTCGAGCGCATCTCTTGGTGGAGATGCACCACTTCCAGTGGAAGCAACGACATACCTGGATTGGCACGCTCTGCATGAAGTCATCTCTGCGTGCGGGCTAACCATCCGTTCGCTCAATTCATTTGGAAGTGATCTAGATACAGAGGCTATATTCCTAGATTTCACACCTGTTGAACCCATGCGTGGAGATAGCGAGCGAGCTATCGAATTACTTCGCCAAGGCTTAAGCGAAAATAAGAGCGTCATCTTTTCAACATCTGGCCACGGAATGATGGAGCGCTATGCCGGTATCTTTCGCAGCGCAGATTTACCGGTTCACACACTTGAAACGCTCAATGCCGCCCCTACAAAGGGCATGATCTATCTCTGCCGATCAGCAATCGCACACGGATTCTCATCGGATGAAAACGCCGTACTTTTTGTTACTGAACGCGATCTCTCTGGCAGCAAATCAAGTGGCCGCGATAGCGCAAAGATGCCATCAAAGCGTAAGCAAGCGGTAGATCCACTCGAATTGAAAACTGGTGACTTTGTTGTTCATGAGCAACATGGAATCGGCCGCTATATAGAGATGGTCTCTCGCACAGTCGGTGGCGTCACGCGAGAATATTTAGTTATCGAATATGCATCGGCAAAGCGTGGACAACCCGGTGATCGCATATTTGTCCCGACCGACACACTTGAGCAAGTAAGCAAGTACATCGGCGGAGAAGCACCGACCGTTCACCGCATTGGTAGCGGAGAATGGCAGAAGGCGAAGGGACGTGCGCGCAAAGCCGTTAAGGCAATTGCGGGTGAATTAATTCGTTTATATGCAGCGCGTACCAGCGCACCTGGCTTTGCATTCTCACCTGATACCCCGTGGCAGCGCGAACTCGAAGATGCATTTTCATATATCGAAACACCTGATCAACTCTCCACTATTGAAGATGTCAAGCGCGATATGGAACGCGCCTATCCGATGGATCGCATCATCTGTGGAGATGTGGGATATGGAAAGACAGAGATCGCAATACGTGCAGCATTTAAGGCGGTGCAAGATGGCAAACAGGTGGCCGTCTTGGTGCCAACAACGCTCTTGGTTCAGCAGCACACAAGAACTTTTGCCGAACGATATGCAGGGTTTCCCATCAAGGTTGTGGGGCTCTCACGATTCAATAGCGCGAAAGAGACCAAGACGATCTTGGAGGAGACTCTTCATGGAAGCGCCGATGTAATTATTGGTACCCACCGTTTACTTTCAAACGATGTGGTCTTTAAGGATCTCGGCCTTGTCGTCGTCGATGAAGAGCAACGCTTTGGCGTCGAGCAGAAAGAATCGCTCAAAAAGCTTCGCACAACTGTTGATGTGTTGGCGATGTCTGCAACACCTATTCCGCGCACCCTCGAGATGGCAGTGACCGGTATTCGTGAGATGTCGACGATTACAACACCCCCTGAAGAGCGTCATCCGATCTTGACCTATGTCGGTCCGGCCGACGATGCCCAGATAAGGGCCGCAATACACCGCGAACTTTTGCGCGATGGTCAGATTTTCTATCTACATAATCGCGTGGAATCAATTGATCGCGCAGCATCAAAGATTCAAGAGCTTGTACCTGAAGCACGTATCCGTGTGGCTCACGGACAGATGAGTGAAGGCGCACTCGAAGATGTGATCTTAGGTTTCTGGAATCGCGACTTCGATGTTCTTGTCTGCACCACCATTGTCGAAAGCGGGCTAGATATCGCAAATGCAAATACTTTGATTGTTGAGCGGGCCGATAACTTTGGGCTCTCACAACTTCATCAGCTGCGTGGCCGTGTAGGTCGTGGCAGAGAGCGTGCCTACGCATACTTCTTATACCCAGCCGATCAACCACTTTCTGAACTCGCACTCGATCGCCTTAAAACTATTGCAACAAATACTGATCTCGGTGCAGGTATGCGCGTAGCACTTAAAGATCTCGAGATTCGCGGAGCAGGTAATTTACTTGGCGGCGAACAATCAGGACATATTACAGATGTTGGTTTTGATCTTTACATGCGCATGGTCGGTGAAGCGGTACACGATTACAAAGCTGGAATCATTGAGACCGGTGAGAAGAACCGCGAATGTAAAGTGGAGTTGCCAGTGAATGCCCACCTTGATCCAGAATACGTTCCAGGTGAACGTTTACGACTTGATCTCTATCGTCGCCTTGCAGATGTTGCCGCACAAGCAGATGTTGATGCAATCGAGGCTGAGCTCATCGATCGCTTCGGTTCACTGCCAGAAGAAGCGCAATCGCTACTCAAAGTTGCAGCCCTTCGTGCACAAGCTAAGGCGTTAGGGGTTACCGAACTTGTCTCGACCGGAAAGTTCCTCAAGATCTCACCACTAGTTCTCCCTGAATCACGTCAGCTTCGCCTCACCCGTTTATATCCAGGATCGCTCTATAAGAGCGCAACAAATAGCGTTCTGGTCACCATCGTTAAACCCAGCGGCTGGAGCCAGTCCAATCCATCGCCTTCAATGGGGGATACTTCTCTTCTGGCCTGGGTATCCACGGCCCTGGAAGAGTTAACGACGAAAGAGAGTAAATCGTGAAGAAGATTCTGACCGCCCTTGTAGTTGCAACAGGACTTCTACTGACAGGTTGCTCCAACGTTAATGCAGCGCTCTCACTCGGCGATACCAAGATCACTACGGCAGAACTGCAAGGTAATGTCGATTCAATTTTGGCAGAGCGTGCCAAGGTCGATACATCACAGATGCAGCTTGATACTGGCGAGACTCTTCTTCGCAATCAACTCAACTTCCGACTTCTCCTCTTAGCTTTCTCTGAGATTGAAAAGGAGCTCGATATTCAGATCACTAGCTCTGAGATTGCAGCAAGCCGCGCAGAAATTATTGAGCAGGTGGGTGGAGAAGAGGCGCTACCTGGAGCACTCGTTTCAGCATCAATCGCCCCTGAATATCTAGATGGATACCTTCGCGCGCTTCTGACAACTCAAAAATTGGGTGAAGCCTTGTCACAGACAGGTGTCGCAGAAGCAGAAGTCCAAGCTCGAATTCAAGAACTCTTCGTCGCTAAAATCAATGAACTTAAGATCAAAGTGAGTCCGCGTTACGGTACATGGGATCCTGCGACAGGCACGATCATTGCAGCAGTTGCAGCAAGTGATGCAGTCACACCATCTCAAGAATAATTAAAGGAAATTTCTTAGATGTCTGAATTATTTCGACTCGTTGAGGTAATGGATCGCTTGCGTTCACCGGGCGGATGTCCGTGGGATGCAGAGCAAACTCACGAGTCACTTGTTAAATATCTTCTCGAAGAGTCCTACGAATTTATTGACGCCCTCGGTGAAGGTGACCGCGAAGGTATGCGTGAAGAGCTCGGCGATGTCCTGCTGCAGGTCTACTTCCACTCGCGTATGGCGCAAGATCACCCAACAGATCCATTTTCAATTGAAGATGTTGCAAAGCTGATCGCAGATAAGTTAATTCGCCGCCACCCACATGTCTTTGAAGGCTTAGTCGTTGATGACATGGAAGAAGTGATTGAAAACTGGGAAGCGATAAAGGCCAAGGAAAAGGGACGCACCTCAAGTCTTGATGGAATCGCAATGGCACAACCCGCACTCCCACTTGTAGAAAAACTGATTTATCGCGCAGAGAAGTACAAGGTGGATCTGTCGGTGACAGATGTTGCATCTGCATCAGAACAACTTCAATCTGCGCCATCAGAAGAGACAGTGGGTCAGGCTCTAGCCTCAATCATCGCCCTTGCTCATCAGCATGGAATCGATCCCGAAAGTTCACTCCGTGGTCACGCTCGCGCAATGATCGAGAAAATTCGCCAATCCGAGGCAGGGTAGGATTAGACATTAACTGTGAGTAATTCAACTGAATAAATCATTGAAGGAGTATCTCTGTGGCAATTATTGAAGCAATCGGCGCTCGTGAAATTCTTGACTCCCGTGGAAATCCAACGGTTGAAGTCGAAGTCCTCCTAGAAGACGGCGCATTTGCTCGCGCTGGCGTTCCAAGCGGAGCCTCTACCGGCGCATTCGAAGCATCTGAACTCCGCGATGGTGGCAAACGCTACCTCGGTAAAGGCGTTGAAAAGGCTGTTGCATTTGTTAATAACGAGATCGCATCTGCAATCGTAGGTTTTGATTCACGCGATCAGCGCATGATCGATGCTGAAATGATCGCACTCGATGGAACTGCCAACAAGTCAAAGCTTGGTGCTAACTCAATTCTTGGCGTTTCACTCGCTGTTGCAAAGGCATCAGCAGAATCTGCCGACCTGTCACTCTTCTCATACCTCGGCGGATCAAACGCACATCTCTTGCCAGTTCCAATGATGAACATTCTCAACGGTGGCGCACATGCAGATACCAACGTTGATATCCAAGAGTTTATGGTTGCTCCAATCGGCGCAGATTCTTTCCGCGAATCACTTCGCTGGGGTGCTGAGATCTACCATTCACTTAAAGCAGTATTGAAAAAGCGTGGACTCGCAACAAGTGTTGGCGATGAAGGTGGCTTTGCTCCAAACCTTGAGAGCAACCGTGCCGCACTCGACCTTATTCTTGAAGCGATCGAAGCAGCCGGCTTTAAGCCAGGTAAAGATGTCGCACTTGCAATGGATGTTGCTGCAACTGAATTCCACGAGGGCGGCAAGTACAAGTTCGAGGGATCACTTCGCACATCGGATGAAATGATCGCCTACTACGCAGAGCTCGTATCTGCTTACCCACTCGTTTCAATCGAAGATCCACTTGATGAAGAAGATTGGGCTGGCTGGACTTCAATGACAGCATCCCTTGGCTCAAAGGTGCAGATCGTCGGAGATGACCTTTTCGTTACAAACCCAACACGTCTTGCACGAGGAATTGCTGGAAATACAGCGAACGCACTCCTTGTAAAGGTAAACCAGATCGGAACTCTGACTGAGACACTCGATGCAGTAGATATGGCACACCGTGCTAACTACCGCAGCATGCTCAGCCACCGTTCAGGTGAAACCGAGGACACCACCATTGCTGATATCGCAGTTGCAACAAACTGTGGTCAGATCAAGACCGGTGCACCTGCACGAAGTGAGCGCGTTGCTAAGTACAACCAGCTGCTACGCATTGAAGAAGAACTCGCATCTGGCGCGCTCTATGCCGGTCACGCTGCATTCCCACGCTTTAAGGGATAATTTCACACCTACGAGTGATACGAGAGAGAAGTTAACGTGGTTCGGTCTAGATCCAAGCGAGTGTTTTCTTCGCGTCGCCCCGGATCTGGCCGAACCTTCTCTCTTGTTGCAGTCTTCTTTATCTTCGCACTCGTATTAGCTCCGCCAATTCAGAATTACTTTACACAACGCGCACAGATTAATTCACTGCGTGCACAGGTAGATGGTGATCGTGCAGCACTTGAAGCAGCGCGCATTGAGTTAACTCGCTGGCAAGATCCTGATTACGTTAAAGCACAAGCCCGCGAGCGCCTTCATTTTGTCATGCCAGGTGAGCGCCAATACATTGTTACCGGAACACCTAATGGGGATGGAGAAGTGACTGCAAATAAAGTAGCCGATCAACTCGAAGATGGCGCGCCTTGGTACACGCGAATGATTGCTTCAATCACGCAAGTTACAAGTGAGAAGTAATGACTTTACCTGCAGAAAAGCAAGTAAGCGCAAAAGATTTAGCTTGTATCGAAACTCAGCTCGGTCGCACACCCCGTGATGTTCACGCAATCGCATATCGCTGCCCATGCGGAAATGCTGCTGTCGTTGAGACTCCACCGCGTTTAAGTCACGGCGAACCATTTCCCACCTTCTATTACGCCACCTGTCCGCGTCTGACAGCTGCAATATCTACCCTTGAATCAACTGGTCTGATGGCAGAGATGAACGTGCGCCTAGAAACCGATGCCGAACTTGGTGGTGCCTACGCTGCTGCACATGATGATTACCTTGCAGCACGCGCTGCACTCAAGATGGATGTTCCAGAAGTTGAAGGAATTTCAGCTGGTGGAATGCCTAACCGCGTGAAGTGTTTGCATTCACTCGTTGCACATTCATTATCAGCGGGTCCTGGCGTAAACCCACTTGGCGATGAAGCGCTAGCGCTATTGCCCGAATGGTGGAAGACCGAACCATGCGAGTAGCAGCTATTGATTGCGGAACCAACTCCATTCGCTTACTGATTGCAGATATCGAAGGTGATTCATTCCGCGAAGTCACACGTCTCATGGAAGTTGTTCGCCTCGGACAAGGCGTTGATAAGACAGGACAGTTCCACCCCGATGCAATCTCTCGTACACTGGCTGCAGTTGATCTCTATGCCGCAGAGATTGCAAAGCGCGGAGTTGAAAAGATTCGCTTCTGTGCCACAAGTGCCACTCGTGATGCCACCAACCGCGATCTCTTTATCGAAGGCGTCTTCGAACGCCTTGGTGTGCGCCCAGAAGTTATCTCTGGTGAAGAAGAAGCATCACTCTCATTCCTTGGTGCAACGCGAGATCTTCCACCATCTGATGGACCCTTTCTCGTCATCGATAT
>CAXNHI010000023.1:0-9040 GCA_964202195.1 Candidatus Planktophila sp.
GAATCACTGCAGTGTGCACATGATCATGGTGTAGCTGCGGTCGTGATGACATATTGGAATCCAATTGAGCGATATGGCGTAGATAAATTTGCACAAGCAATAGCCGATCATGGCGGATCTGGAGTAATCACCCCAGACCTCACAGTTGAGGAATCCGAAGGATGGATCGCTGCTACAGATGCCTCAAAAATCAATCGAATCTATGTCGTCGCACCAAGCACCTCAGACTCCAGACTTCCGGTTGTGACAAGTGAATGCGGTGGCTTTGTTTACGCCGCGAGCATGATGGGTGTGACCGGAACAAGAACGAGCGTTTCCTCATCGGCTTCAGAATTAGTTGCGCGCGTTCGTAAGACTACCGACACACCAATTAGTGTTGGACTTGGAGTATCAAATCGTGAGCAAGCGCGCTCGGTCGCAGCATATGCCGATGGTGTGATCGTGGGTTCAGCTTTTATCAACGCTCTTCTTGAGGCACCTGATGAGGCGGCGGGATTGCGCGCAGTTAAAGAGTTAGCGCAAGAGTTGGCTTTAGGAGTTCGTGAGGGTCGATGAAGAATTTTCTTATTGCAAAGCAAGAGTGGATAACAACAGCTTTTAGAATTGGCTTCGGCAGCTTCCTACTTTATGCCGGTGGATTAAAGGCTTTCGATCCTGCCGCATCTGCTAACGCCACTGCGGCATACAAAATTCTTCCCACTGATCTTGCCCACTTTGCTGGATATATTTTGCCCTGGTTCGAAGTTGCACTAGCAATTTTCCTCATTCTTGGAATCTTTATTCGCCCCGCTGCTATTGCAAGCGGATTGTTGATGCTGATGTTTATTGGAGCGATCGCCTCGGTCTGGGCGCGGGGGATGCTCATCGATTGTGGCTGTCTCGGGGGCGGAGGAGCCATTGACCCATCAAAGGCAACCGAAGCCCGCATCGCCTATGCAGTAGACATTGCGCGTGATTTCGCATTCGTGGGCATGTGTCTTTACATCTTCAAGTACCCTTATGGAAAATTCTCGCTAGAGAAGAAGGCCGAAACTACTAACCACATAAGTGAGGACCAGGAATGAGTAAGCCAAAGAAGAATTCAGTCAAGTCACAAAGCGGAGATCCATTTACTCGCTGGCTTGTTATTGGAATGGTGACACTTGTTGTAGTTGTTGGCGCTGGATTTAGCTTGTTGAGCGAAAACAAGGCGAAGGACGCTGCCTTCACCGCTCTTGATTCTTTTCAATCCCTCGGAACGTTGCCGGCTACCGTTGATCCTGCAGAAGGTGATGGAATTGTCTTCAACGCAGGGCTTCCAATTAAAATTGATATATTCGAAGATTTTCAATGCCCGGTCTGTAAGTTATTCGAGGATCCAATTGGTGGTTATTTGACTTCATTGGTTACAGAGAAGAAGGCACAAGTAACTTATCACCCACTCTCATTCCTTGGCAACGGAACCAAAGATGATGAATCTATCGCTGCATCGAATGCTGCCTATTGCGCAGTGGGTGAAGATAAGTTCCTTGATTTCCATAAGGCTCTCTATGACGTTCAATCTCAAGTTGAAAACTCAGGATTTCTTAGCTCAGAGAATCTCATCACAATTGGTAAGAAGATTGGGATCACTTCAAGCACTTTTGCCGATTGTGTCACTAACAGATCGAAGCTCGTAAATGTTGTCGCTGCAACGGAATCAATGGACCGCTACGGAGTTAAGGGAACACCCACAACTTTGATCAACGGCAAGGTGTGGGAACGTCAATCACCAGGCTTTGATCTCAACGAATTTAAGGCTGCAGTTGAGGCCGCAGCTAAATAATTTCTGAGTCCCTGTGCCTCGGAACTTGTACTTAGGAACTCAGATGCTTACTCGCTATATTCCTTCACCTCCTCACTCATCATTTGAGGTGGGTCCATTCACCTTCCATTTTTACGCCCTCTGCATCATTGCGGGTATCGCAATTGCTGTGTGGCTAGGGGATAAACGGCTGCGTGCACATGATCCAAACCTGACTTCAGTTGTCGCAGATGTCGCAATTTTCGCAGTGCCATTCGGAATCATTGGGGGCCGGATTTATCACGTTCTTTCATCACCCGGCGATTTCTTCGGTAGCGCTGGATCGTTCCTAGATATCTTTGCAATCTGGAAAGGTGGGCTTGGTATTTGGGGCGCCATCTCTCTGGGTGCAGTTGGTGCATATGTTGGATTACGACGAGTCGGGCGTGCGCGACCAGATGTCACCCTTCCGCACTTTCTTGTATTACTCGACGCGCTAGCTCCCGGGATTCTCTTTGCACAGGCTATTGGGCGTTTTGGAAATTGGTTTAACATTGAGCTATTTGGAAGACCACTAGACGCGTGGTGGGCGCTAGAAGTTCCAGTCACCAAAAGACCCTCCGCCTTAAGAGCATTTGAAACTTTTCATCCCACCTTTCTCTATGAAGCAATCTGGTGTTCACTCATTGCAATTATTTTAATTTTCCTTGGTAAGAAGTTCCTTCTGGGCCAAGTTTTTGCGATCTACATCACTAGTTACTGTCTTGGACGCTTCTTCATTGAGAGTATCCGAATCGATCCAGCTAACCTCTTCTTCGGATTACGCCAGAATGAGTGGGTGAGTATCGCTGTTGGGGCGCTAGCGCTGGCTTACTTCTTACGAATTCGTCAAAAGCATAAAGGCCTCGGGTAGGATCTGGCCATGAGTCTTAATTCGGTCTATCAACGCAATGTTCATCACCGCGCCCATCGCGCAGGTTGGTTGCGTGCGGCCGTTCTTGGCGCAAACGATGGTTTAGTTTCAACTGCCAGTTTGATGATCGGTGTTACCGCTGCCAATCCGGGCAAAGATACATTTCTCATTACTGCAGGAGTTGCAGCAATTGTTGCGGGTGCAATGTCGATGGCCGTTGGTGAATATGTTTCAGTACGATCACAGAACGATGTTGAGGAATCTGATAAGCAGATGGAGATCGATCACTTAGCTATTGATCCAGATGGTGAATTGATGGAGCTTGCTCAGATTTATATTGAGCGAGGACTCACCCCAGAACTTGCCCAAGAAGTTGCGCGCCAGATGCATGCTCGTGATCCACTTGAAGCGCATTTGCGTGATGAACTTGGGCAGACGCCACAGAATAAAGCGCGCCCAATGCAGGCAGCGGTTGCCTCCGCAGCTAGCTTTACTGTCGGTGGGCTCATTCCATTTGCAGGAGCTTTTGCACCAACACCGGGAACAATTGCTTTGAGCATCGTTGGCTTTACCTTGGTGGGACTACTTGTCACAGGAATATTGAGTGCAAGGACTGCTGGCAAGGATGTCTTTGGACCAACAGTTCGAGTGATGCTTGGGGGAGCCTTCGGCATGGCAGTGACGGCTGGAATCGGACGTCTTCTCCATATCAACCTGGGGTAGTTGCTGTAGATCACTATTTTGATCTTTCACTCTCGGCTAGCAGTTGCTACCCTTTACGAGGGTCAGCGTTGTCCCGTCGCTTGATAACGGTAATAGACAACAGGAGATCTTCTTCAATGGCACTTCCATCAACATTTCCAGCAGCGCAAGGGTTATACAACCCTGCCAATGAGCATGATGCATGCGGTGTTGCAATGGTTGCCACTCTTAATAAAATTGCTACTCATGAAATTGTTGCTCAAGCACTGACGGCACTTCGCAATCTTGATCACCGCGGTGCAGCTGGCGCAGAGCCAGATAGCGGAGATGGTGCTGGAATACTCATTCGCGTACCTGATGCTTTCTATCGCGCAGCCACAAATTTTGATCTTCCTGCAGAAGGAAGTTATGCAACAGGTATCGCATTTATCCAACCAGGATTTGACCCAACAGCGCTTATTGAATCTCTCGCTGCTCAAGAAGGACTTGTCATCATCGGTTGGCGCGACCTGCCTACCAACCCGATCTCAGTTGGAAAGACTGCACAATCTGTCATGCCAATCTTTAAGCAGCTCTTTATTAAGAGCATCACAGGTGAAAGTGGCATGGCCCTTGATCGCCTAGCTTTCGCATTGCGCAAGCAGGCAGAGCATGCTGGTGAGATTTACTTCCCATCATTTTCTTCACAGACAATTGTCTACAAGGGCATGCTCACCACTGGCCAACTCGAAGAATTTTTCCCTGATCTCAGTGATGAGAGAGTTGTTTCTCCCTTAGCTCTCGTTCACTCACGTTTTTCAACTAATACTTTTCCATCGTGGCCACTCGCTCACCCGTATCGATTCATCGCTCACAATGGTGAAATTAATACAGTGAAGGGCAACCGCAACTGGATGCGTGCTCGTGAAGCGCTCCTTGAAAGTGATCTCATCCCAGGAGATATCTCACGCCTCTTTCCAATTGTAGAAATGTCAGGTAGTGACTCTGCATCCTTTGATGAAGTCCTTGAATTGCTCTATCTAGGCGGTCGCTCACTCCCACACGCAGTCTTGATGATGATTCCTGAAGCGTGGGAGAACCACGCGACGATGTCACAGAAGCGACGCGATTTTTACGCCTTCCACTCTTCTCTTATGGAACCGTGGGACGGCCCAGCATGTGTCACATTTACCGATGGCCATCAGGTTGGCGCAGTTCTAGATCGCAACGGCCTTCGCCCTTCACGTTTCTGGGTCACACACGACGGATTGGTAGTCCTTGCATCCGAGGCTGGTGTTCTTGATTTTCCTGCAGAGAGAATTGCTCGCAAGGGTCGCTTGCAGCCAGGAAAGATGTTCCTAGTTGATATTGAGGCTGGGCGAATTATTGAAGATGACGAGATTAAAGATTCTTTAGCCGATGCCGCTCCTTATGGAAAGTGGTTGCAGGATGGAGTTGTAAAGCTCTCTGATCTTCCGGCTCGCGAACACATTATCTATCCGCATTCATCTGTCGTTCGGCGCCAGCGCGCATTTGGTTATACCGAAGAAGAACTTCGTATCATTATTACTCCAATGGCAAAGAACGGAGCTGAAGCTCTCGGTTCGATGGGAACAGATACTCCGATCGCAGCCCTTTCAAATAAGCCACGCGTTCTCTTTGATTACTTCACGCAACTCTTTGCCCAAGTAACAAATCCTCCACTTGATGCAATCCGTGAAGAGATTGTCACAAGTCTTGGAGGATCGATCGGCCCTGAACATAATCTTCTTGACCCAGGACCACAATCATGCCGCCAAATTACTCTGCCATTTCCAGTCATTGATAATGATGAGCTCGCAAAAATAATTCATGTCAATGCAGATGAAGATTATTCACACCTTCAGTCCTATGTAGTTCGTGGACTCTTCCCAGTCTCTGGAGATGGAAACACTCTACGCAATCGTCTCGATGAGATAAGAGAAGAAGTGAGCAAGGCAATCGCCGATGGTGCTCGCATCATTGTTCTCTCAGACCGCAATGGTGACGCCGAAGACACTCCTATTCCTTCTCTTCTGCTGACCGCAGCAGTTCACCACCATCTCATTCGTCAAAAGACTCGCACCAAGGTTGGTTTGGTTGTAGAAGCTGGTGATGTACGTGAGGTCCACCATGTTGCTCTACTTATTGGTTATGGCGCAGCTGCTGTTAACCCATACCTGGCAATGGAGAGTGCCGAAGATCTTGTTATTCAAGGCGTAATCACCGGTATCACTCCGGAGAAGGCTGTACATAACATTATTAAAGCCCTTGGTAAGGGAGTACTCAAGGTGATGTCGAAGATGGGAATCTCTACGATCGCCTCATACACGGGTGCACAAGTTTTTGAAGCAATTGGCATCGCCCAAGATGTAGTCGATGAATTCTTTGTCGGAACAACCTCCCGCCTTGGCGGAGTCGATCTTGATGTGATTGCAGAAGAGACAATCAAACGCCATCACATCGCCTATCCACCTGGGGGAGAAGTGCCTGGCACAAAGCGTCTTCCTATTGGTGGCGAATATCAGTGGCGCCGCGATGGAGAGCCGCATCTATTTAATCCTGAGACAGTCTTTACCTTGCAGCATGCAACACGATCAAAGCGATATGACGTCTTCAAGCGATACACGAAGGCTGTCGATGATCAGAGCACTGCCTTAATGACTTTGCGCGGCCTCTTCGAATTCGATACAGCTACGCATACACCGATCTCTGTCGATGAGGTTGAATCTATCGCCAGCATTGTTAAGCGTTTTTCTACCGGTGCGATGTCATATGGTTCTATCTCACAAGAAGCCCACGAAACTCTTGCCATCGCTATGAATCGCCTTGGTGCTAAATCAAATACTGGTGAAGGCGGAGAAGATCCTTCTCGATTTACTCCTGAAGCTAATGGAGATTCAAAGCGCAGCTCGATCAAGCAAGTTGCCTCTGGTCGATTTGGCGTGACAAGTGAGTACTTAGTAAATGCAGATGACATCCAAATTAAGGTTGCACAAGGTGCGAAGCCTGGTGAAGGTGGACAACTTCCTGGTAACAAGGTCTATCCGTGGATCGCAGCTGTTCGCTATTCAACTCCTGGCGTTGGCCTGATTTCACCACCACCGCATCATGATATTTACTCTATTGAAGATCTTGCCCAACTCATCCATGACCTTAAGAATGCAAATAAGAATGCACGTATCCACGTCAAACTTGTAGCAGAAGTGGGTGTCGGAACTGTTGCAGCTGGAGTATCAAAGGCACACGCCGATGTTGTTCTCATCTCTGGTCATGATGGTGGAACAGGTGCATCACCACTTACTTCTCTCAAGCATGCAGGTGCGCCATGGGAACTTGGCTTGGCAGAGACCCAGCAGACACTTCTTCTTAACGGCCTCCGTGATCGCATCGTGGTTCAGACAGATGGACAACTCAAGACTGGTCGAGATGTAGTAATCGCAGCGCTCTTAGGAGCAGAAGAGTACGGTTTTGCCACAGCCCCACTTGTTGTCTCTGGTTGCGTCATGATGCGCGTCTGTCACTTGGATACCTGCCCAGTAGGTGTTGCAACACAGAACCCAGAACTACGAAAGAAATTTACCGGTAAGCCAGAGTTTGTTGAGACCTTCTTTGAATATATTGCAGAGGAAGTTCGCGAAATCTTGGCATCCCTTGGATTTAGAACTTTGCAGGAAGCTATTGGTCATGTTGAATACCTCAATACTCATAGAGCAGTAGCGCACTGGAAGACAAGCGGACTAGATCTCACTCCACTACTTGCTCGTCCTGATGTAGAGAGTTCGCTCTATCAAACAACGACACAGGACCATGGGCTTGTGCACGCACTTGATAACCTACTGATTGAAAAGGCGCAGGCAGCACTTACTTCTGGCACCAAAGTTTCCATCGAATCAGCCGTGCGTAACGTCAACCGCACAGTGGGCACGATGCTCGGCGCTGAGATCACTCGTAACTTCGGGGGAGTGGGACTTCCTGCAGATACCGTTCATGTCACTCTTCGCGGTTCAGCCGGACAATCTCTCGGTGCATTTATTCCATCAGGTCTGACCCTAAGACTATTTGGTGATTCTAATGATTACGTGGGTAAGGGTCTATCAGGTGGTCGCATCATCGTTCGCCCAGATGAGAACGCAAGCTTTGATTCAGAAGAGAATGTGATCGCAGGAAACGTCATTGGATATGGCGCAACATCAGGTGATCTCTTCCTTCGCGGAGTGGTCGGAGAACGTTTCTGCGTTCGAAACTCCGGTGCGACCGCTGTCGTTGAAGGTATCGGCGATCATGGTTGTGAATACATGACGGGTGGAACTGTTGTAGTTCTTGGCCGCACTGGACGTAACTTCGCTGCTGGTATGTCCGGCGGCCGTGCATTTGTACTCGATCTCAATGCAGATCTAGTTAATACCGAGATGGTCGATGTCTTGGCTGTGCCGGCGGATCAAAAGGAAGCGCTGAAAGCGATTGTGACTTCCTTCTTCAACGAAACAGATTCTCAAGTGGCTGGCAATCTACTTCTTGATTGGGAGAGTTCACTCACTCGATTCTCACTTGTCATGCCTCGCGATTATGCGCGCGTACTTGCCGCGATGGAGAAGGCGACTCGTGAAGGTCTTCCAGTAGACCAATATGTTATGGAGGTTGCAGCAAATGGCTGATCCAAGAGGATTTATGACCACACCGCGTGAGACGCCTAAGCGACGTCCAGTTGATGTGCGCATTAAGGATTGGCGCGAAGTGTACGAGCCTCAAAGTATGGAACACCTGCAAAAGCAAGCAGGTCGCTGCATGGATTGCGGTATTCCTTTCTGTCACTCGGGGTGCCCGCTTGGAAATCTGATCCCTGAGTGGAATGACCTCATCCACCGAGGCGATACAACAGAAGCGATCGCACGCTTACATGCAACAAATAATTTTCCTGAGTTCACCGGACGTCTCTGTCCAGCACCGTGCGAAACTGCATGTGTAGTCGCAATTAATGCCGAAGCTGTCACGATCAAACAGGTTGAACTTCGTACAATCGAAGAAGCTTTTGGATCGGGTGAAGTGAAGCCACTTGCACCAGATCGCCTTACTGGAAAGACAGTTGCAGTCATTGGATCTGGTCCTGCGGGTCTAGCTGTCGCTCAGCAACTCACCCGTGCTGGCCATACCGTCGTTGTCTATGAGCGTGCAGATCGGATTGGCGGACTTCTTCGTTACGGAATTCCTGAATTTAAGATGGAGAAGAACATCATTGATCGTCGCCTCGCCCAGATGGAGAAGGAAGGCACTCGTTTTCGTACAGGCATAAATGTCGGAGTCGACATCACGGGATCTGAATTGCGCCAAAAGTACGATGCCGTTGTTCTCGCTTTAGGTGCGACCCAGTGGAGAGATCTTCCAATTAAGGGGCGCGAAAATAAAGGAATCTATCAAGCGATGGAGTTCTTGCCGTGGGGAAATAAGCAAGCTCTCGGTGAGGTAACAAACCCTGAGATCAATGTTGCAGGAAAGCACGTCATTATCTTGGGTGGCGGTGATACTGGTGCAGATTGTCTTGGTACTTCAGTGCGTCAAGGTGCAGCAAGTGTGACCCAACTTGAGATCATGCCACGTCCAACGGAAGAGCGCCCCGGTTCTCAACCTTGGCCAATGTATCCAATGATTTACAGAGTCTCTAGTGC
>CAXNHI010000024.1:0-9027 GCA_964202195.1 Candidatus Planktophila sp.
GCAAAGAAAATTGCACCACTTCTTGGAGCTCGCATTGATAACGAAACGATCATCGTGCACGCCAGTCAACGCGGTGCAATCAAACAATCACTCTTACGTCTTGGTTGGCCGGCAGAAGATTTCGCAGGGTATGTCGATGGCCAGGCACATGAAATCGCACTCAAGCAAAATGGCTGGAAGATTCGCCCATACCAAGAGTTAGCTGCTGAAGGATTCTGGCATGGTGGTTCTGGTGTTGTAGTTCTTCCCTGTGGCGCCGGAAAGACAATTGTCGGTGCTGCCGCAATGGCGCATGCAAAGGCAACAACTCTAATCTTGGTAACAAATACTATTGCAGCGCGCCAGTGGCGAGATGAGTTATTGCTCCGTACAACACTTAATGAAGATGAGATCGGTGAATATTCAGGTGCGAAGAAAGAGATTCGCCCCGTCACGATCGCGACCTACCAAGTGATGACAAAGAAGAAGAATGGTGTTTATGCCCACCTTGATCTCTTTGATACTCATGACTGGGGTCTGATTATCTACGACGAAGTTCACTTACTTCCTGCGCCTATCTTTAGATTTACTGCAGATATCCAATCGCGTCGTCGCCTAGGCCTGACTGCAACTCTTGTCCGTGAAGATGGCATGGAGGGCGAAGTTTTCTCGCTGATTGGCCCTAAGCGCTTTGATGTACCGTGGAAAGAGATTGAATCACAAGGCTATATCGCACCTGCTGAATGTATTGAGGTACGCGTCAATCTTACAGAATCTGAACGGCTTCAATATGCAACCGCAGAACCTGAAGAAAAATATAGATATTGCGCGACCACCCAGACAAAGAGTGAAGTGGTACAAGAACTTGTTGCTTATCATGCAAATGAGCAGATTCTTGTCATCGGCCAATACATCACTCAATTAGATGCCCTCTCTGAGACTTTAGGTGTTCCTCTCATCAAGGGAGATACTCCAGTGAAAGAGCGTGAGCGACTCTTTGCTGCATTTCGCACAGGTGAAATCACCTGTTTAGTTGTCTCTAAAGTTGCGAACTTTTCAATTGACTTACCTGATGCGACGATTGCAATTCAAGTATCTGGCGCATTTGGTTCTCGCCAGGAAGAAGCGCAGCGCCTTGGTCGAATCTTGCGACCTAAATCAGATGGACGTAGCGCCAAGTTCTACTCTGTTGTCTCGCGCGATACAGTCGATCAAGATTTTGCAGCCAATCGTCAGCGCTTCTTAGCTGAACAGGGTTATGCCTACCGAATTATTGATGCTGACGATGTTTTTCAAGGGAAGATCTAAACCTTAAAGGATCGACCTTGTAGAAGTCGTGGTGTGTACCGTCGATATGAATTACAGGAACTTGATCGCTATAAAGTTTGATTAACTCAGCATCTTCATCAATATCAATAACTTCGATTTCAAAATTGAGTTCTTCGCGCATGGATTCAAGAACGTTTTCTGCATCATCGCAGAGATGGCATCCATGGCGGGAGTAGATAGTTATCGTTGTCATTTCTTCTTCTCAGGAAAGATGCGGGCAGCTAACTCTTCGGCCAGTAATGTGACATCACCTTTTGCTCGATGAAGAGATTCCTCCGCACTCTTTAGTACGGTTTCAACGCTTGTCTTTGTCACATTTCCCACAAATGGACCATATGTTCTTGAGAAAAGCATGTGAGCCAATGAACCAACCGCTGCCGCGAAATCTGCGCGAGCCTCATCCAGGGTTACTTCTTTTCCTGCGCCGGAGATCGTAAATTCAGTCAGCGGTGCTTTTTCACTGCGAATTCGGTCATAGATGTTCTGACCATCTAACTTCTTTGATTCCTGTGATTCCGCTGCCATGTTCACATTCTTGCAGCCTGATAGGTTATGCGCCATGCGAGCAGGCACCTTCCGAACCCCACGCTTTCGCGCAGTAGTCCCGATTCTCTTAGCCCTCCTTGCAACCCTTACGCCTTCGGCATCAGCGCAATCTCTTTATAGATATGCACCGGCAACTCAATGGGGATATACGTATGCAGGACCTGCAGCTAATTCCGCTTCAGAGGCAACACCGAAGAGTGCCAATCTTGAGAAGCAATCAACATTCGATGTTAATTATATTAATTTTCCAGATTGGGCGAAGAAAGAGCTACAACTTGCGGTAGATATTTGGGCAGCCAACTTTCAATCAAAGGTTGCGATCACAATCGATGCAACATGGACGTCATCACAATCTATTGCGGTGCTAGGAAGCGCCCGTCCAGGCGGGTACTTCGCGGGATTTTCTGGCGCTCCTGATTCAAGTCTCTGGTATCCATCAGGCCTTGCTAACGCACTTGCTGGAAAAGATTTAGATGTAAGAAACGCTGAAATGCTCATTAGCGTTAATTCAAGAGGATCATGGAACCGCAGAGGTGATGGCGCACCCACCACTCGCGAATATGATCTTAAGTCGGTATTTATTCATGAAATAGGACATGGACTTGGATTCTTATCCAATGACTCATACGACTCTTATCTTGGATTCGGTTCTATTGAACAACCGACTCCATTTGATGCCTATGCACAGACTTCAGATGGAAGACGTTTAGCTGATTTACCATCACCATCTTTAGAGCTAGGTAAAGCACTTCGGTCGAGCCTTGTCTGGTCCGGCGCACAAGGCATTACTGCCAATGGTGGCGTGAAACCAATTCTCTACACACCAAGTACATATGAAGATGGATCTTCCGTAAGTCACTTAGATGAGAAAACGTATGCAGATAACGCACTCGATCGAGTGATGACTCCAAATCTTGAAGCAGGTGAAATCTTTCTTGGTCCTGGACCCCTTCTCTTGGCGATGATGGCAGATATGCGCGCAAAACCTCCTGTAGGTATCGCAGCAGAATTACCTACATCTGTACGTAATGCAGAAGCTGTAATTGCAGATAGCGCAGCTATTGTGAAGTGGGATCCTCCAACTAATTTACGTACCTCTCAAGTCACTGCCTACACTGTAAAAAATCTTAAAACTGGCGGTGAGAAAAGTAGTACAACAAGCCCAGTTGTTATGGGTGGACTCAAAAATGGAACTGCCTATACCTTCTCTATTACCGCCAACAACTCACTTGGATCATCAACTGCCATTGTGACTGAGCCGGTATCGCCACAGGCGGCTTGGAAGTCAACAATTATCGATCCCAATGTTGAGCCGGCACATATTTCAACAGCTACTTGGAACAAAAAGCCAGTCATTGTCTACTCCAATGGAGTGAGCGGCGTTCTCAAGATGTCCATCTGGAATGGTCTGACCTGGCGCAAAACAACAATCGATGGCGCAGGTGGCACAAACCGCACACCACATGGAATCACTAGCCCCATCTCACTCTGTCTCAGCGGAACAGGAACAACACAAAAATTACATATTTTTTACGCAGATGGAGTTGATAAAGACCTTCGCCATGCAGTTTATGATGGCAAGAATGTTGCCGTTGAAATCGTCGACGGTAATGGCCCTGAAATTAATAAGTATGAAGATCTAAACCGCGTGCGCACTGCTAGTGATGTCAGTGTCTCAAATGCATGTGTTGTCACTCCAGCAGGAATTCAAGTTTTCTACCGCGATGAGTCTCAAGGAGTCTTGTTAGGTGCTTACAAATTAAATACAAGTAGCAAGTGGATTTATGAGCAGCTCGATGGCGATCGCAAGACCGATGGAAGAACAACAGGCGATGTTGCATTTCACTTAGCTGCTGGCTTCGATGGAAAGAAAACCTACGTTCTCTATGATTCTGTCTTGGTGATCAACCAGAAGAAAGAGGCGACATCCGGTGCAATTCGTGTATCCACTCGCACAGATATCGACCCAGCTAAGTGGGAGTATCGAACGCTAGAGGAATCTTCAGATCCACTGGCAATGACAGGTTATGACGTTGCACTCTCTGTTACTACTAAGGGCGCATTTGCTATGTGGCTCACTGCATCTTCGGTGACGATTCCAAAGCCGAACCAACTGCGCACAGCAGTAATCACGACAACGTTAAATGTGAATAGTTTCGATACCTCAAAGTTTGGAACTCCCAATCGTTGGATCCGAACAAATGGCACCATGGCGCTCTTTAATTGTGAGGATCGCCTCTGTTCAATTGATTTTGCCAGCAGAAAAATCTCACTCATTACGCGCGGCACTGTTGCGAATGGGGTGAGCGGCAAATGGTTAACCGTTGATGGCAAGAGCGTTGTGGTTGCCCACATTGATGGCAACCTTGCATTTGCAAGACCTTAGCCTTTAAAAATCCCAGTCTGACTCACAACTATCAAACCTACTGAGGGAATATGCGCCATCGCCGTTGCACTCTTTACTTGTGATGATTTGAGCGCTTGGGTAATCACGCCTTTGCTATCGAATCGAATAACAATCGGTGTTGCCGTACTTGGTTTCCACCCAGTCACACCAGGAATCGACGACGTCGAATTAAAGAGTGCGTAATGATTTCCATTCGCTGCAACGGCCGCTAATTGAGCACCTTGGGATGGAAGTCGTAGCGTCCACGTAGGCGCAAAACTTGAATTGAATTTGGTAAATGCACTTTCGTTCTTTCCGCTTACTTTGACATCGCCCACAATAAAATAAGATGACGTTGCGTTCTGCCAAGATCGTGTTGCCCGATTAGCTGAACTGCGCACAACTGTGATAAGTGCACCGACCTTATTTACCTTTGCCAAGATTCCATCGCGAACTCCGACGAGTTTCTTACCACCTATAGTCTCACTGCTTGCGCCATAGATCTGTGCGCTGCCATCGGGGTTGCGAATAATGGAAGCAAATGAACTCTTTTCGGTTCCAATAACATTCGCTGTTGAAAATTTTCCACTTAGAGTTGAAGTAATGAGAACTGTCCCAGCGCCACGATCTCCGATAATTGAGATTCCGCTACTGGAGTAAGAAATTGCCGTTATCAATAGTGGCGCTGTTGCACTTTCGGAGTAAGTACCAATCAGAGCACCAGCAGAAGATACCTTCCACAAGGTGAGACTATTTAATTCACTTCGTAGCGCCGGAACCTGTTCAACGACGACCCCATCAACATTGACTGGGTCGCTCGTTGCGCTCTGACTCTCAACAACTTCGACCGCTGAAGTAAGCCCAGCTAGCCAAATATTGCCCTCTTTATCCGATGTAGCTGCCATCGCGATCTGGTCTGATGCGCCCTCTACAGCGAGCTTCCATTTCTCAGCTCCTAAAAAATCGAGAGAAGTAACCAGTACTTTCTTCTCTGCATTAGAAAAAATTGTTATTCCTTGGTTGGAAATTACCACGCCTTCATGTTCGGCGATAGGCGCAATTTTTGTAATTTCACTTGCTGCAATTGATTTAGGAGCAGCTTCTACCTGCTGAGAGGTAAGAAGAAGTGCCGCTATCACGGCTACAGCAAAGCGTTTCATATTACGCCAATTCTTGAGAACGAGCGTGTGCTGCTTTCATTGCACGAGCAACAATTTCAGATAGATGATCGTTACTAAATGAAGCAAGAGCAGCTGCGGTAGTTCCGTTAGGGCTGGTGACTTTTTCACGCAAAGTTGTTGGTGAATCGCCCGAGCGTTCAAGAAGCGCGGCAGAGCCAACAATTGTTTGGATCGTAAGCGTTGTTGCATCTTCACGTGAAAGCCCTAGCGCAATTGCACCCTCGACCATCGCTTCAACAAAGGCGAAGAAGTATGCAGGGCCTGATCCGCTTGTTGCGGTGATTGCATCTTGTAGTGTCTCATCTACTTCGACAGCTTTACCTGCAGCAGCCAAAAGGGATGCAACAAATACGCGATGCTCTTGGGTAACTGCGCTGCCGAATGAATATCCGGCTGCTCCAAGACCAACTGAAGTCGGAGTGTTAGGCATGATGCGCACGATCGGCTGTGAGCCACTTAAATTCTCTTGGATAAATCCGATCTTCTTACCTGCAACAAAACTCAAAAGTAAGGCGTCCTTATTGATGTGAGGCCTGATTTCACCAAGGAGTCCTTGCATATCTTGTGGCTTAACAACCACAAGAATGAGATCACTAGTCGAGACTGCACTTTCAAGGCTATCTACAGTGATTGCATACTTACCAACTAACTCACTGCATCGATCTGGACGCTTTTCAACAATAGAAATTGCTGATGGGCTAACCCCAGAGCCAATGAGGGCTGCAATAAGAGCTTCGCCCATTACTCCAGCACCGAGAACTGCAACCTTCTTTTGATTGGCCATAGCGTAAGAGTACGCGTAGGCTCTGCGACTATGTCCGAAGTTAAACCAGGTTTTGCCCGCGACTGGGTCGAGTTTGCTGATCCAAATGATGAGTTAGAGATCTTCAAATGCGATCTCACCTGGCTCACCTCAAATTGGACCTGCATCTATGGCGATGGTTGCCAAGGTGTCTTTAAAGACCGTCCTAATGATGGATGTTGCACAGAAGGTGCGATGTATTCAGATGAAGATGATGAGAAGCGCGTTCAACTCGCCGCCCAACACCTCACACCACAAATGTGGCAATTTTATGATGAAGCTCGTCCCAAGAAAGCGGGCGGTGAGCTTCGAATCACAGATTTAGATGAAGATAACGAACGAAAGACTCGCACAGTAAATGATGCGTGCATATTCTTAAATCGCAAAGGTCACGAAGCTCCTGGATTCACTGGATCATTTGGATGCGTGCTTCATCATTTAGCTCAAAATGAAAATCGTCACTTCGTTGAAACAAAACCAGATGTATGTTGGCAATTACCTTTACGTCGTAGTTTTGAAACGCGCGAAGTTGGCGAACGCGAATATTCAGTTACCGTTATTGGTGAGTATGAGCGCTTAGGTTGGGGCGATGGCGGCGATGATTTCGATTGGTACTGCACCAGCAATACTGAGGCGCACATCGGCAGCCAACCCGTCTACATCTCTAACAGCGCAGAGCTCACTGCGTTGATGGGCAAAGATGCATATGACATTCTGGCTAAGCATTGCGATCTGCGTGTGCAGGGCATCAAGGATGCTCAGGCACGCAGCCTGCCTCTCTTTGT
Source organism: Candidatus Planktophila sp. (assembly GCA_964202195.1). Lineage (GTDB taxonomy): Bacteria > Actinomycetota > Actinomycetes > Nanopelagicales > Nanopelagicaceae > Planktophila. The sequence continues at coordinate 7,009 of CAXNHI010000024.1, forward strand.
CATTCAGCATCCAGCAACAATTCAAGCTGGCAAGTAGCGCACCCGTCACACCTTTGCTTTAGGCTCACCTCATGGCCAAGGTCGAGAAGGATCCATTCCGCTGTAGCGAGTGCGGTTGGACATCCCAAAAATGGGTAGGGCGTTGCGGTGAATGCCAGGCGTGGGGATGCGTTGAAGAGATTGCAGCACCTAAGAAACTCTCACTTGTTGCGGGCAAAGTCTCACATGCAGCAACTCCTATCGGAGATGTTGATCTCTCAATGGCCCGTGCACGCGAAACTGGAGTAAGTGAACTCGATCGAGTTCTCGGCGGAGGTTTAGTTCCAGGTGCAGCAATTTTGCTTGCGGGTGAACCTGGTGTTGGTAAGTCCACTCTCTTGCTCTCTGTTGCAGCGCAAACTGCAGCTAAAGGTATGAGCGCCCTCTATATCAGCGGTGAAGAGTCAGCATCCCAAGTGCGCCTTCGCGCTGAGCGCATCAATGCAGTTGATCCACTTTTATTTTTAGCATCAGAGACAGATCTCGGCGCAGTCATTGCACATATCGATGCAGTAAAGCCAGCGTTACTCATTATTGATAGCGTTCAAACTATTGGAAGTTCGGCAGCAGATGGATCACCCGGTGGAGTGACACAGGTACGTGAAGTTGCTGGTGCACTCATTCGTATCTGTAAAGATCGTGACATTACTTTATTGCTCGTAGGACATGTGACTAAAGATGGCTCAATTGCTGGTCCGCGACTTCTTGAACATATTGTCGATGTTGTTCTGCAATTTGAGGGCGAGCGTCATTCGCGCCTTCGACTTATCCGCGCAATCAAGAATCGCTTTGGTGCCAGTGATGAAGTGGGCTGCTTTGATTTGAGTGATACCGGCATCGAATCAGTGATTGATCCGACCGGCCTCTTTACCTCTCGCCACACTGAACCCGTACCTGGCACCTGTGTGACCGTCACTCTTGAAGGTCGCCGCCCACTTTTAGCTGAAATTCAGGCGTTGGTCAGCGCAGGACGCGAAAGTGATTTCGGAAATGCACGTCGGGTAACAAGTGGTTTAGATTCTGCGCGCACATCGATGACTTTGGCTGTTCTTGAACTTCGCGCTGGTGTTCGAGTAGGTGGCCGCGATGTATATGCCGCAACAGTGGGTGGCATGAAAATGTCAGAGCCTGCCGCTGATTTAGCACTTGCGCTAGCGGTAGCCTCGGCTGCAAAGGGTTTAGCGCTACCTCCAGATTTAGTTGCGATCGGTGAAGTTGGTTTAGCTGGTGAGATTCGAAAGGTGAGCGGTGTATCGCGACGTTTAGCTGAGGCTTATCGACTTGGATTTAAGAAGGCGCTTGTTCCCACTGGAAGTGATGTCAAGATCGATGGCATGGAGATCATTGAAATATCTCGACTTGATCAAGCTCTAAAGAGGGTTGCGATCACTGGGGAATGAGCTCTCTCCACCAACCAGTTCTCGCCTAGCTATGTTCTCAGTTCTTCAGCTAAATCTAAGCGGTAGAGAAGTTGTAGTGACGTCTCTTCTGGAACCCACTGAACTAATTCTGATGTGAATTCAATATTTGTAGCGTTGCGTATCCTCGCTAACAGTTTTTCGCCGTTGGTCAGACTCCCCGAAAGTACAACTACAAATTGGAAGTTCCCTGTTCGTCCACAGAGATCCTCTTGGCGCATCAATCTATTGATGACATGTGCAATCGAGAGAATCTGCTCCAGGCTACTAAGTGTTGAAATTGAGATCGACGCCAGGGTAAGCGGCGCATCAGTTCTGCTCGATCCTGAAATCATACGATTAAGGTGGGAGTAAATGAGTGGTGGGGCGGCGCAATTAGTTAGGTGATCATGTATCCCGTCATGCGAATATATTGGATCGATTGTCATAGGTTGAATGCGCAATCGCTACCGTCTAGCGATAGCCTAGTTTTCATGACTTCACCTTCTCGTCAGATACTCCCGCGAACAATCGCTTCCACCCTTCTCTTCGTGGAAGGTGCTGTAGTGCTAGCGCTAGGTGG
>CAXNHI010000025.1:0-8719 GCA_964202195.1 Candidatus Planktophila sp.
GCCGATGAAATCTCTTGTGAATCAATGAGATATGAATATGGAGTATCAACTGCATGTTCGCTACGTTCTCGACGGTATCTTTTTCGAAGATCAGACTTTTCATTCTGAAAGTTCACGTCAATCCCCGAATTCAGTAGCTCGAACAAGTATGGTGAGATTATGGCAGAGCATGTAAGAGTTGATGAGTTCCTCTCATCCCTATTGGCCCTTTGCCGCCCACTTGAACCATTTGATATGGCACTTCTCGATGCCCACGGAGCAACCTTGGCCGCCGATGTCTTTGCTGGCGAGCGTTTAGTCCTAAAAGAGGGAAGTCGTATTCGCTCTACTCAGATTGGATTGGCTGCATCTATCGGCCGCGATCATCTTCTCACTCGTCCGCATCCACGCGTAGTTGTTCTCTCTGCTGGGCCAGATTTAGTTGAGCCCGGACAGGCGCTTGGCGCAGATGAAGAGTACGAAACTAATTCATGGCTACTGACAACGGCTGTACGTGAAACAGGTGCTGTTGCATATCGCGTCCATACAATTCCAGATGATGAAGAAGCGCTGAAAGATGTTATCGAAGATCAACTAGTTCGTGCAGATTTGATCATCATTAGTGGTGAGCGCAACGATGATTCTTTTGATCTGATCACTCGCACACTGAGCGGGATCGGTGAGATCACAACAATTGACCTAGCTATCGAATCCAGTGGCCGCCACAATTATGGAACGATCGGGCCAGATAAAGTTCCAGTAGTTACTCTTCCTGGCGATCCAATCGCTGCCTACATTTCATTTGAACTCTTCATCCGCCCCATGATTCGTACGATGCTCGGTGCCTCCACAATTCATCGCCCATCTGTGAAGGCGAAGTTAGAGAAGCCAGTGACCTCTCCAGATAATCAACGGTCATATGTTCGAGGAATTTTGTCAGAAGATGGAAAGTCGATTACTCCACTGGGTAAAGGTGATTCATCCGCTCAAGATGAGCAGACCACACTCTCAGATGCCAATGCATTCATTGCAGTCCCAGAAGGTGTGACATCCCTTGAAACTGGCGCCGATGTCACTGTTGTTGTTCTCGAACGTCGATATATCTAGCTGCCATGTCATCTCATCAGTGGCCAATTCTCTTAAGTGATGGAGAGCTAGAGCTTCGTCCTCTTCGCTTGCGTGATCGAATGAAGTGGAATCGAGTGCGCCACAAGAATCGCGAATGGCTCAAGCAATGGGAAGCAACACTGCCAACTGTGACGCTCGGCCCTTCAGCTGCAGCTCCTCAACTCCCATCATTTTTCTCAATGATCACAACCTTTAATCGCGAAGCTCGAAACGGCCGCTCATTCTCTTTTGTTATCTGGAAAGGCCCCAACCTGATTGGGCAGATCACGCTCGGCGGAGTTATCTACGGCGCTTTACGCGGTGGCCATATCGGTTATTGGATCGATCAGGATTTTGCCAACCGTGGATATACGACCAAGGCTGTTGAAATTCTTACTCGCTTTGGATTCGATCAACTTGGATTGCACCGCATCGAGATCAACATTCGCCCTGAAAATGCACCTTCATGCAAAGTCGCCGAGAAAGCTGGCTATCTTCTCGAAGGTACGCGTGCGAGATATTTACATATTGATGGACAGTGGCGTGACCACGTGAGCTATGTAAAAGAGAACCCAACAGTCGAATAAAAAAGTGCAGATGGGTAAGGGGCAAATCCACAGATGTTAAGGGGTGACCCCTTAATCTTGGAACATCATGGCTTCTGGAATTATCTATCTAGCAATTATTGGCATGTGGGTTGCCTATTTTCTGCCACGCTGGATACATAGTAGAAATGAATTCACCGGCAAGAGCGCAGAGCGATATCGACGCGCACTTGATGTCGTCTCCGGTACCGCTAACCCACTTTCTGAGGTCGATCGATTACGCGCACGTCAACTCCAATTAACACGAAATAGGCTTTTCTTCTCTCTCATTCTCACATCACTCGTAATGACATTGGTAGGTGCAATTATGCAAGCAGTTACTTACACACTCATCTTGTTACCCGTTGCAGGATTCATTTTCTATCTTGCACATGTGCGACATGACACCAACACTGAGAAAATTGCTAAGCGTCGCCGTGACGAGCTCCAGCGTACAAACGCCGGCATCTCCACAACTAATCTTGTGGAGGTTGTCACACCCAAGACAACAACCGAACACTGGATTCCGCTCGCTGAGCGAGAGATTTCAGGAGTTACTGTTCTGCCTAAGGGAAGTCAGAAAGCTGCCAACGAATGGGATCCACAGAGCATTCCGGTTCCAACATATGTAACTGCAGCTAAGGCTGTTCCATCTAGTCGTGTCATCGATTTAACTGAGCCAGGTAAGTGGAGTGATGAGCAAGAGCGTCTTGAGCGCGAAGCACTTGCCGCAGCAGCGCCTTCTAAAGATGAAATCTTTGATCAACAGTTGGCCGAAGAAGCGGTGACGCGACTTCGCGAAAACCGCGCTTCCAATGAGTAGCCTGCGCTAAATCCAGCTCGGCAGCCACATACGCGCATACCAAGCATCGTATGTGATGACATCTCCCACAAAGATCGGGAGAAAGTAGAGAAAGTTAAAGAAGATCAGTAACGCAAATGCAACGCTACCAATAGTGCCCCATCTTTGATTCTGCGAGATAAACCAACGTGCGCAGTAGATGATTGCGAAGATAAGAAATGGCTGAAAAATGATTGAATAGAAGGAAAATACTGTGCGATCCTGGAAAGCAAACCACGGTAGATAACCAGCTGCCATACCAACCACGATGATGGTTGAGGCGGGCTCCATCCTTCTCTTTACGATTGATTTGATCCAAAATCCAACCACAACAAAAATTGCAATCGCTCCTGCCCACCAGAGAAAGGGTGTACCCATAGCGAGAACTTCTTGTGAGCAGGAATCTGCGCCACATGTTTTTGGTGATTGATAGTAGAAGGATGTCGGCCTCGATTGAATAAGCCATGTCCAGGGATCTGCTTGGTAGGTGTGCTTTTGACTTAGACCAGTATGGAAGCCGAGCATCTGCTGGTGATAATAAATAAATGATGCAATGGGATTTGTTGAATGATCTTTGCCCCAACCGCGATCTGAGATAAACCAACCAGCCCATGATGTTACATAAATTGCAACCGGTACTATTCCAAAGGTTGCGATACGAGTCAGTGTCGGTTTGATCAGATCACGCCCAGTGTGGTGTGTAAATGCGCGATAGAGAGCGATCGCACCAAAGATCACGACGAAATAAACCGCGCTCCATTTAGTGCCGAGAGCAAATCCTAAGAATATGGCCGTGGCAAGATAATTCTTTCTAATAAAGAAATATGTTGCAGTAAGGATGAAGGTAGTCAGAAAGTTATCTAGCAGGGACGTGCGCGAATGAACAAGAGCTAGACCATCCACTGTAGCCAGAAATGTAGTTAAGAGAGTAAGGAAGCGAGATCTAAAGAGTCGGTGGGCGATAAGTCCGATAAGAATGATCGAAATAACCCCTGCTATTGCAGTCGAAATTCTCCAACCAAATTCATCGTTACCAAATATTTGAATACCTGCTGCAATCAACCACTTTCCAACCGGTGGATGAACAATAAATTCAGCCTTGCTTCCATCTACCTCAACGCCGTAGGCTAAAAGATCACGTGCACCATCTACGTAATAGACCTCATCGAAGATCAACCCTTTGGGAAGACCCAGATTGATAATGCGCAGGAGAAATCCAATAGCTGCGATCGCATAGATTCCAATGTAGGTCACGAGCCCAAGGTTAGGCGCATCTGTAAGTAAAGTGGAGTAATTCCTGAGAAGATAGCGCTGTGACCTTAACTCTTGCAGCAACTCCCCTTGGAAATCCAGGAGATGCAAGCCCGCGCCTGAAAGCAGCTATCGAAAGCGCTGAAGTAATTGCCGCTGAAGACTCTCGTCGGTTCCATCGCTTGGCATCTGATCTAGGTGTTACCTTCACAGCCAAGATTATTTCCTTCTTCGATGGAAATGAAACTGCTCGCACACAAGAAGTTCTCGCACTGCTGCAAGCTGGCAAACGCGTACTCGTCGTATCGGATGCTGGTATGCCAACAATTAGCGATCCTGGTTTTCGCCTGACTCGTGATGCGATCGCACTTAATATTCCTATCGTTGTTATCCCAGGACCAAGTGCGCCAACAATGGCACTGGCCCTCTCAGGCCTTGCCACAGATCGTTTTACCTTTGAAGGATTTCTTTCACGAAGTGCTGGTGCTCGCCAATCCCATCTTGAATCACTTCGCTTTGAAGAGCGGACAATGATTTTCTTTGAAGCGCCTCATCGAATTACTGAATGCTTGAGCGATGCCCTTGAGACATTTGGTGGCGATCGCCGCGCTGCAATTTGTCGCGAAATGACAAAGACATATGAAGAGACTGTCCGCGGCACTTTGAGTGAATTACTTGCCTGGTCGACATCGAAAGAGATTCTTGGTGAGATTACAATGGTGATTGCAGGAGTTCCTGTGGGATCTGCAGCAAAGACAGCTGAAGAGATGGTCAGTCGAGTGCGCGAATTCGAGTCTGCTGGCATGGATCGCAAAGATGCGATCGCCACAGTCGCTAAAGAGTTTGATCTGCCGAAGAAGGTCGTTTACGCAGCTGTCGTTGATGCGAGTAAGTCGTAATAAGATGGCGCCCGTGAAATCCTTCTATCTGACGACGCCGATCTACTACGTCAACGATGCCCCTCATATCGGGCACGCATATACAACTGTGGCCGGAGATGTCCTTACTCGTTGGCATCGCCAGCGCGGAGAGTCGGTCTGGTTTCTGACAGGTACCGATGAACACGGGCAGAAGGTAATGCGCACCGCCGAGCAGAACAACGTTGCTCCACAAGCATGGGTTGATCGCCTTGTTGCAGATGCATGGAAGCCAAATTGGAGTGCGCTCAATATTGCTCACGATGACTTTATCCGCACCACCGAACCTCGCCATACAGAGCGAGTGCAGAAGTTCTTACAATCTTTAAAAGATTCTGGCCACATTTACGCTGGAAAATATGAAGGCCCATATTGTGTTGGCTGTGAAGAATTTAAATTACCTGGTGATCTCATCGATGCAGATGGTGAAAAACTCTGCCCAATCCATAGCAAACCAATTGAACTCGTAAATGAGAATAACTGGTTCTTTAAACTTTCAGCATTTACGCAACCGTTGCTAGATCACTATAAGAACAATCCAGAGGCATGCCAGCCCGAGAGTGCTCGCAATGAAGTGATCTCTTTCCTTGAAGGCGGCGTCTCAGATCTTTCGATTAGTCGTTCCACATTTGATTGGGGAATTCCTGTTCCTTGGGATACAGACCAGGTTGTCTATGTCTGGTTTGATGCCCTCCTTAACTATGCAACTGCAGTTGGTTTGACCGATGCTCCTGATTCAGAAGGCGGCAAGAAGTTTGCAGAAACCTGGCCAGCAGATGTGCACCTTGTTGGAAAAGATATTTTGCGATTCCATGCTGTGATTTGGCCCGCGATGTTGATGGCTGCCGGTATCGATATTCCACGTAAAGTTTTTGCACACGGCTGGTTATTGGTCGGCGGCGAAAAGATGAGTAAATCAAAGCTCACCGGTATCGCACCATCTGATATCACTGATCACTTCGGTGTTGATGCCTTTAGATATTACTTCTTGCGCGCAATTCCATTTGGTAGCGACGGATCTTTCTCTTGGGAAGATATGAGCGCTCGATACACATCAGAGCTTGCAAATGACTTTGGAAACCTTGCTTCACGCCTTGCTGCGATGATTGAAAAGTACTGTGGTGGGCTTCTTCCAGGACCTGCCCGTGATGAAGTTTTGGCGCAGGCACTTCAAGCAACAGTCGATAAGGCCGATGCAGCGATGGTCGCTCTCGATTTCCAAGGTGGAATTGTTGCAGCGATGGATTTCTGCAAGAAGGTCAACGGCTATGTGACTGAGAAAGAGCCATGGATCCTTGCTAAAGATCCTGCCAATAAGGCCGAACTCGAAGAAGTTCTCTACAACACTGCAGAATCACTTCGCGCGCTAGCAGTGTTGTTACATCCAGTAATGCCAGCAACGACAGAAATTTTGTGGCAATCACTAGGTGCGCAAAGCTCTCTTGGTGTAATCGGAGATCAGAAGGTAAGTCAGATCGCTACGTGGGGACAGTTGCCACAAGGTGCGGTTGTGACAAAGACTCCTGTGCTCTTTCCACGTCTTGAGATTAAAGAGTAAATCCCCCTATGGCCGATCGCCACAATCGCGATATCGATCGTCAACTCGCTCCGGCTCCAGAGCCACTGCCAGTTCCTTGCGTTGATTCTCACGCACATATCGAGATCGTGGCAAATGCAGATGTTGATTCAGCAGAAGTTCGTCAAGTAATCGAAGATGCCGCTAGAGCAGGGATCGATCGCATTATTCAAGTGGGATATTCAGCAGAGCAATCACAATGGGGAGCAAATTTGGCTGCGCTCTTTGATGGACAAGTTCTTGCAGCCGTTGCGCTCCACCCTAATGAAGCGCCAGTTGTTGAAGATCTCGAAGCAGATTGGGCAATCATTGAAGCACTTGCCCAACAACCACGTGTGCGTGCAATCGGTGAGACTGGCCTAGATTACTTTCGCACTCCTCCAGAACTTCGAGCACGTCAGCAAGAATCATTTAAATGGCATATTGATCTAGCTAAGCGAACCAATAAAGCGTTAGTCATCCATGATCGAGATTCACATGATGATGTCTTATCTGTCCTGGCTGAGGTTGGAGCGCCAGAGAAGACTGTCTTGCACTGCTTTTCTGGAGATGTAGAGATGGCCAAGAAATGTATTGAACGCGGATATATTCTCTCATTTGCTGGAACTATCACATTTAAGAATGCACCTCAGTTACGTGAAGCACTTGCTATCACTCCGATAGATCAAATTTTAGTTGAAACTGATGCACCATTTTTGGCCCCTATGCCGCACCGAGGCGCACTTAACACACCGGCCCAGATTGCAACGATTGTTCGCGCTATGGCTGCAGAGCGCAATGCTGATGTAGCTGAATTTGCTACAGCTCTTTCACATAACGCCGAACGAATTTTCGGCTCATTTGCAGCAGGGTCAACCCTGTGAGCCTCTTAGGTGCGGCAGAGATTAGAGCACTTGCAGCACTTCTTGATCTCAAACCTTCAAAAGCCCTAGGACAGAACTTTGTGATCGATGCAAATGTCTGTCGCAAAATTGTGCGAGTAGCAGATGTGAAGTCAGATGATGTTGCGCTAGAAATTGGACCGGGTCTTGGCTCACTTACTCTTGCGCTATTAGAAGAAGCTGCATCAGTTGTTGCTATTGAGATTGATCAACGCCTTGCAACTCAGTTGCCTATAACGGCTGCACACCATAGCAATCGCGCATCGATGCTGACGGTTATTAATAGCGATGCTCTTACAATTCGCACGTTAGATGTTGCACCAACTGTCCTTGTCGCAAACTTGCCCTACAACGTATCTGTTCCAGTTCTTCTCCATCTTCTTGAATTTTTTCCCACACTTCGTAAAGGCGTTGTGATGGTTCAGGCAGAGGTGGCAGATCGTCTTGCCGCAAAACCAAATAGCAAGGAGTACGGAATCCCCAGCGTGAAAGCTGCGTGGTGGGCAGATGTCTCTGGTGCTGGTTCAGTCTCTCGATCTATTTTTTGGCCAGCACCCAATGTCGATTCCAAGCTTGTTGGATTTACTCGCCATGCCCCACTGGGTGATGAAGTGCTGCGCAAGAAAGTCTTTTCGATTATTGATCTCGCCTTTGCCCAGCGCAGAAAAATGCTCCGCTCGACCTTGTCATCTCTCTACGGAAGTTCTGCTGCAGCCGAGGCGCATCTTGCATCAGTGGGAATTGACGGCACCTTACGTGGAGAAGCGTTAACCATTGAAGATTTCTGCACAATTGCCAGATAAGTAATAAGGTCTAGTCGTGGCTAAAGAGAGCGTGACGGTGCGCGTACCTGCAAAGGTCAATCTCCAATTATCTGTAGGCCCGCGTGAAAAAGATGGCTATCACAACCTCGTCTCAGTCTTTCAGGCGATCTCAATCTTTGATGATGTGACGGTGACAAAGAGCCAACCAGGTTCAGGGATAACAATTTCAATTACCGGCGATCACACCCACGGCGTTCCAGACGATCACACAAATCTAGTTTTTAAGGCAGCACAACTGATTGCCTCCGAATATGACATCACCATCGACGCACATATCGAAGTAAAGAAGAGCATTCCTGTTGCAGGTGGAATGGCCGGAGGGAGTGCAGATGCTGCTGCAACAATTTTGGCCATTGATAATCTCTATGAATTAAATATGAGTCGCGACGAGCAACACGATTTCGCAGCATCCCTCGGTAGCGATGTTCCCTTCATGCTCACCGGTGGAACAGCTATCGGCCAAGGACATGGCGATGAATTAACGTCAGCACTTTCTCGCGGTACTTATCACTGGGTATTAGCTCTTTCTAGCGTTGGACTTTCAACCCCTGCTGTCTATGCCGAATGTGATCGACTTCGTGCCGAACGCGATATTTCACCACCCCGCATCAGCGATCAACTCATGCAAGCACTTCTTGCAGGCGATTCGAAAGCAGTCGGCGCATCACTGAGCAATGATCTACAGAGCGCAGCGTGCACATTGCGCCCTGCGTTATCACTGGTCCTTGATGTGGGCCAGGAATATGGCGCACTTGGTGC
>CAXNHI010000026.1:0-8704 GCA_964202195.1 Candidatus Planktophila sp.
TCCTCCGGAAGTGCTTCGAGCACTTCGGCCAAGGTCTTCGGCGCTGCCATAGGACGAGGTTACCCGTTCTCAATATCACCTGGTTGGCATATGGGCTTCGAAGAGCTGCTAATTTTTAAAGGTTTTTAAAGTGACGCGCAAAACGCACGAGAGAGATGCGAACTCCGAGCCATATGAATGGCGCGCCTAAGAGAAAGAGTGCGCGGTGAATATCAATTGTCTCGCTCCAATAAAACGTGGTTGAGTGCGGGCCAGTTGATTCAAGTTGGAATGTACCTGTGCCCTTTAACATTTTTCCTGTATGGATTACATCGCAGCGATGCGGTGGCTCCCACGCTGTAACTGTCATGGTGTCGAGAAGACCAAGGAATGAAAAGGTCGGATAGATCCGGTGAGCGGGGCCAGTAAATGCTGCGATAGAAGTTCCCACTCCTTCAGAAATTTCAGATGTGACCCAGACTCGGGTGGCAACCATCCACTCACCCTGACTGCTCCAATCGGCAATCTTTGCCCACACTTTTTCTATGGGAGCATCACAATCAACGCGTATTGCGAGTGTGTTCTTCGAATTGCTAGCCATGAAATTAAGGATAGGCGATATTGTGTGCCCATGTCTTCTCAATCAACTGCCGCCCACGGCCATGGAATTGCCACACTCTCGGGCTCCACAGTTCTTGATGTGTGGTTTCCAGCTCCGGCACTAGGTGCTCTCGTAGGAAAACCTGCGCAATCTCTACTCGATGCAGTCGGTGCTGATGATGTACGAAAAGTACGGCGTGAAGTAATTTCGATTGAAATTGATATTACTCAATCACCACAAGATGCAGTAGATGCATATCTACGACTTCATCTTCTCTCACATAGATTGATCAAACCTCACGGACTCGCTCTCGATGGAATTTTTGGCTTACTTACCAATGTTGTCTGGACATCTGCAGGTCCCTGCGCAGTCGAAGGTTTTGAAGAAGTCCGTTCGGGATTGCGTGTACGTGATGGCCATGTAACTATCTTTAGCGTAGATAAATTCCCACGGATGGTCGATTACGTCATTCCATCAGGTGTGCGGATTGCAGATGCAGATCGAGTTCGTCTCGGTGCTTACCTTGCCCCAGGTACAACGGTGATGCATGAAGGTTTTGTTAATTTCAATGCTGGAACGCTCGGAACATCAATGGTTGAAGGACGAATTTCTTCAGGTGTAGTCGTCGATGACGGTAGCGATGTCGGTGGCGGAGCATCCATCATGGGAACTTTAAGCGGTGGGGGAAAACAAGTTATTTCTATTGGAAAGAAATGTCTGCTGGGGGCAAATTCAGGGCTGGGAATCTCTCTCGGCGATAACTGTGTCATCGAGGCAGGTACATACATCACCGCGGCTGCCAAGGTTCGTCTTCCAGATGGAGAAGTTGTTAAGGCAGGAACTCTCAGCGGAGCTTCAAATGTCCTCTTTAGAAGAAACTCACTCGATGGTTGTCTAGAAGTTGTTGTTCGTGAAGGTTCGTGGGGCGGACTTAACTCAGTTCTGCACGCTAACTAACCAAAACCATGGGGATGGCAACTTCGCCCTACTTCTAAAGGTATCTCCACGTAACTTCTTAGTAACTCCATCTGAAGAAGTTGCTGCAATATAAGTTACCGCACCGGCTTGATTACGCGAGAGAATTTCAAGTGAAACTACATTTGGTAAGAGAAATGCCTTTGCAACAAGTTCCTGAGTAGATGATGCCTTCCACGATGCAAATCGAGGATTAAGTGTGACGTCTACGCTTGCGCTATCTGGAACAGATTGGGTGAAGGCGGTTGCTTCTCCCCATGCATCGCGAGTTGTCTGCGTTGCTCCACCTGATGAAGAGAAGAAATAGGTCTGTGCAGGCTTGCCATTGTTGAGTACAACTAAACTTGTCACAGTGTCGACGATCGTGCGAGAGACGGCATCTTTCCACAACTGTCCAAATCTAGGTTCACTCTCCTTGGAATATCCCACAAAGTTTTGATCGGTAATGTGTGAGTAGACCTGACAATCACAGCTTGCTCTCACGCTGCTCAACTTAGAGAGTGCGTAACTACGCGAGGCTATTGCTTGGGCTTCCAACATTGCAGAGGGCCAACTAGATGGGACTTCACTAATTCCCCATAAATACTCATCTCTGAGAGCAAGGGTATTTGTCACTTCTATCGCACCTTTAACAACTTTAAGAGTTATATATCCGTACTTATATTTTGTGGTGACTGAACCTTGACTCATCGAGATGATGGGATTCTCTCCAATCCATCGCAAGGTAAGCGCCTTCCCCTTCGACAGACTTGCAATAGTAAAAGTTACCTTCTTTTTGGTCGCAAAAGAATTAATAGCCTCTGATTGCGTTGAATTTCCAATATCTCCTTCAAATACATCAATGCGCGCTCCAGGTGTATGAGTCGTGAAGGCAACGGACTTAACGAGATGAGCGATGTTGACGCGGATTGTATGTGTATCAACATAAGGTGCAATCAGGACATCTTTATAGTAATAATTGAGAATTGCCGTAGCGCTCTCACCACTTACGGCGCGCGCCTTCGCTCCTATTTGACTCATTCCAACGCCATGTCCGTAGCCATTGCCGGTGAATTCAAATGTCGGTGGAATGTCAATCGCTTGCGCTGGAACTGCACTTGAAATAAGTGCGGTGATTAAAAGAGCTAGAAAATTCTTAGACATCCTCATCAGAAGATGCGCTCTTTCGTACATGCATATACTCGCGATACGAAGTGATTACTTCTGCAGGATTTCCACGAGCCATCATCTTTCCTTTATCTAGCCAGATGACTTCATTGCAAATATCTTCAATCGTAGCCAGAGCATGGCTGACTAGAATCAGTGCACGATCTTCGGTGCGGAGTTCTTTAATTCGGTTCAGGCTCTTCTGTTTAAAGCGCGCATCACCCGTACTCAGTGCTTCGTCGATAATTAGAATATCCGGCTTGACTGTTGCGGCTACTGAAAATGCCAACCGAGCATACATACCCGAGGAATAGGTACGCATGGGAGAGTCAATGGCCTCACCTAGCTCAGAAAATTCTGCAATTTCATCAAACTGATTATCAATCTCTGCGCGCGTCATGCCTGCGGCAAGACCGCCAAGATAAACATTCTCACGTCCTGTAAGGGATGCGTTAAATCCAACACCTAGAGCAAGCAAGGTACTTACAGAACCATAGACTTCAATGCGACCTTGTGATGGAGGGACGATCCCTGAGATAACGCGCATCAGAGATGATTTACCAGCACCGTTTGAGCCGATGATTCCCAACACTGTTCCGTAATGCACATCGATACTTACATCATCGAGTGCATTGACGGTGCGAGAGAATTTCCCACTTCTACCAAAACTTTTTACTCGTGCTTTAAGCGTAGGCTTTTTATCAACAGATGTTGTATATGTCAGTCCGACAGATTGCACGGAGACTGCAATGCTGTGGTGAGGGTGGGTGCTAGAGACGGACAGCGAAATCACGCTCCCTCGACAAGAAGAAATATGTACCGACAAAAAATATAAACGTTGCCCAAGCCAGACTGATCAGGATTGAAGATGAGCTTGGAGCCTGGGCATAGACCATTACTTGCGACCACGCATCTAAGAGATTGAAAATGGGATTTGCAATCTCGAGAGTGCGCATCTTTTCAGAGAGTGCTGACGCTTCATAAAGAATCGGAGAGAGATAGATCAAACTGCGGGTGATATAGGGAAGCAGGCTTGCTATATCTCTGAAGTACACATTGGTGCATGAGATTGAAATAGCCATTCCTAGCCCCATGAAGACACCAAGGAGAAAGATAGGAAGAGCCCAGAGCATCTGCCAGGAATATGGAGCTCCGACGATAGTGCGCACTGCAAAGAAGACTATAAGTGTCGGAATAAATTTAAAGATTGCAATGACGGAGGCAGATATTGGGAGCATGATGCGAGGAAAGGCGGTATTCATAATCAAGCGCTGTCCTGCTGTAATCGACTTGACTCCCCCAGTCAAACTATTTGCAATGAGATAGAAGAAAAAGAGGCTAGAAGTCAGATGTACATATCTATTTGCATCACTGGCTCCACCGATAATGTAAATTAAAAGAAAATAAACACCAGAAAGCAAGAGTGGATTAAGGACAAGCCAGAGTTGTCCGAAGACTGATCCATAGTTCTGTTCGCGTAATTCAGAGCGTGAGAACTCAGCGATAAAGTGGCGGCGAGACCAGAGTGAGCGAAGGTATTGACGCATTGGGGGCAACCCAGCGCGAAATGGCTCATATACAGTCACAGGAGTACTCATATGAGTGAAGGTTACCTTAGAGAGTCTGGAACTAGCTTTCGTGGCGAGGTAAGGAAGCCAAGTCCCCACGAAAAGTGCATCGTTGGAAGAATAAAGACGAGAAGCGGATAGTGAGCCAGATTCTTTGAGATGAAGAGTGGGGTGATTGCAATAAATGTGATGTATGTAGCAGCCGGTAGATAGAGAGATGGATCTAAGATACTCCCGGCCACAAGTGAGAGCGCAGTACCAATCAGAGCCAGTGGTGGCGCTAAATATCTGTAATTAATTGTTTGCGGATATTTGCGAGCTATCACTCGACGCCATCTTCCATATTCATAATATTGCTTAGCTAATTTTTTAAAGTTAGAACGTGGGCGATATGTCACGTGAAGTCTAGGATCAAAGTAAATTGTCCCACCATCTTCTCGAAGTCTGTAGTTAAGCTCCCAATCTTGGGCACGGATAAATCGTTCATCAAATCCGCCTACATCAACAACAGCTTGCCGGATAAATGCTCCAAGATAGACAGTGTCTACAAATCCTGCCTTACCACCGGTATGAAATCTAGATCCGCCAACACCAAATGGGCTGCACATTGCCGCAGCGACCGCACTTTCAAAGAATGTAATCCCTTCAGCGCCCATTACGCCACCGACATTGACTGCACCAGATTCGTGAAGTATTTCGACTACTAATTGGAGATAGTTATTTGGAATCTCTGCATGAGCATCAACGCGCACTACGACATCTTGAGTTGACGCGTTAAGAGCAATATTAAGTCCGGCGGCAGTTCGACCTGAAGGATTTTCAACAAGGATCACTCGCGCATCTTCTGCGGCAAGAGAGCGTGCAATCTCATTTGTGGAATCTCGTGAGGGGCCAAGTGCCAAAATGACTTCGAACTTTCCCAGATAATTCTGAGAGAGTATGGCTCGTATTGAATCTTCTAAGTGCGCCTGCTCATTAAGCACAGGCAAAATCACGCTAATGCCTGGTGAGGCAGGTAACGAGGCGTTCGGCGATGTCATAACACCTCTACGCTATCGCCCAAGTAGTCTTACGCCGTGAAATCAACACGAGCTATACGGATAATTACCTCACTCTCCGTTGCTATCGTGCTCGTTTCTTCCGTATCTTCCTTTGGGCTTGGACAAGTCAGCAGTTCGATTGCCCGTATCAATGTCTTTGATTCACTCGACGATCGACCAGAGAAGACTTCTAAAGCGGAGAATTATCTCCTTGTTGGCTCGGATACGCGAGAAGGTCTGACTAAAGAGCAGATGCGTGCACTTCGCGTGGGCTCTACCGCAACTGCAGCTGGTGGTCGCTCTGACACCATGCTCTTGATTCACTTAAGTAAATCACGTGATCGCGCTTACATCATCTCTCTTCCACGGGATAGCTTGGTAACAATTCCGGAGCACATCAGCAGTAGCGATCAGAAAACTATGGTCTCTGCGCGCCTTGGAAAATTGAATTCTGCTTTCTCATACGGTGGTGCACCACTTCTTATTGAAACAATTGAACTTGCAACCTCGATCAAGATTGATCATTATGTTGAGGTCAGCTTTGCCGGTTTTGCAGGAATCGTTGATGCACTCGGTGGTATTGAGGTTTGTACCAAGGTAAATATTGACGATCCACAAAGTCACTTAGTGTTAAGTGCTGGAGTCCATACACTCGATGGTATTGAGTCTCTCAAGTATGTTCGAACTAGAGACTTCGATGGCCGTGGAGATATTGGACGTATGGCGAGGCAGCAACAATTTATGAGTGCGGTCATGCGCAAGGCAACTAGTAGTGGAACTCTCTTAAATCCATTTAAGTTAAAGAACTTCATTAACGCTTCACTTGCCAGCGTTAAGTTAGACGCTGGGCTAGCACCAAATGATTTATTGACGCTGGCAAAACAGATGAAGAACCTCTCTTCTGGAAATGTGCGCACTCTCACTGTTCCACTCTCTAATGCAAATGGTCGATATGACGGGTTATCAGTGGTGATTTGGGATGAAGTGCTGGGCGCGGATTTGTGGACACGCGTTAGAGATGACCTTCCTCTCGTTGATGAAGTCACCCCGACACCAACTGCCAGCGCTTCAGCAAAACCTACGCCAGTAATCGTCGATAAATTTAAGACTCGCACCGCGGATGAAAATCCATGCGGGGAGATTAAATAGTTCTTGCCTTAGACTCGCACCCATGACGCTCAAGCTCTCAGTAATAGGTTGTGGCTATCTTGGAGCTACCCATGCAGCATGTATGTCCTCTCTTGGTTTTGAGGTTGTCGGAATTGATACCGACCAATCCAAAGTAGATTTGCTG
The DNA here is from genome assembly GCA_964202195.1 of Candidatus Planktophila sp. Taxonomy (GTDB): domain Bacteria; phylum Actinomycetota; class Actinomycetes; order Nanopelagicales; family Nanopelagicaceae; genus Planktophila. The sequence continues at coordinate 6,604 of CAXNHI010000026.1, forward strand.
CAGAGCGGGCGACTTCCATTCTATGAACCAGGACTCGACACACTCCTTGCAGCGGAGATGAAAACGGGTCGCCTCTCATTTACTACCGATTTTTCCGCTGTAGCAGATGCCGATGTCCACTTTATTTGTGTTGGAACTCCCCAAAGTAAAGATGGTTTAGCTGCTGATCTGACGTATGTGAAATCTTCGGTAGCGGCAATTGCACCGCACCTTAAAGATGGATCACTTGTCGTTGGAAAATCAACAGTGCCAGTGGGAACTGCGCAAATGTTACGCGAGCAATTAGCTAAGGATGCTCCACATGCTGATCTTGCGTGGAATCCGGAATTCCTGCGTGAAGGTTTTGCAGTCGAAGATACTTTAACTCCCAATCGATTAGTCATCGGAGTTGCAAATGATCGAGCAGAAGAAATTCTTAAGGAGGTCTATAAGCCAGTGATTGCACTTGGCACGCCTTGGATTCGAGCAGACCTTCCTACTGCAGAACTTGTGAAAGTTGCTGCAAACTCGTTTCTAGCTACAAAAATTTCATTTATCAATGCAATGGCAGAGGTGTGTGAAGCCGCGGGGGGCGATGTCACCGTGCTTGCTACAGCTATTGGATATGACCCACGTATCGGTAGTCGCTTCCTTCAGGCTGGTATCGGTTTTGGTGGAGGCTGTCTTCCTAAAGATATCCGTGCATTTATGGCGCGTGCGCAAGAACTTGGCGCAGATCAAGCCCTTGAATTCCTGCGAGAGATTGATGCTATCAACATGAGAGCCCGCCAGCGTGTGATCGATGTAGTGCGTGCAGATCTATCTGAGGACCTGACCCAATATAAAATTGCAGTACTTGGTGCAACATTTAAGCCTGATAGTGATGACGTTCGAGATTCCCCAGCTCTTGACATTGCAGCTCAACTTCAAGCAGCAGGTGCTGCAGTAGTAGTACATGATCCAAAGGGAATCGAACCCGCACGTAAGCGCTTTCCACATCTAGATTATGCAGAACGTGTAGCCGATGCGGTCAAGGATGCAGATGCAATCTTGCACTTAACTGAGTGGAAGGAATATCGTGAGTTAGATCCATCTGTAATCGGTCAGCTTGTTAAATCTAAATTCCTCATCGATGGACGAAATGCGCTCGATCGCGATAAGTGGCGCAAAGCCGGTTGGCGCGTGCACGCACTTGGCCGCTCAGATTAATTAAATCTAGAACCCCGTTTTCTTCTTTGCGGTGAGGTTGGCACCTTTCGCCTTTGCCTCAGCATTAATCTCTTGTAACCCTTGCTCGACCTTTGCAGCTATCGCACTATCTGCAACACCTAAAATTCTGGCAGCAAGCAACGCTGCATTCTTAGCATTTCCGATTCCAACAGTTGCAACAGGAATTCCTGCCGGCATCTGAACAATGGAGAGAAGCGAATCCATTCCATCTAAGTTCTTTAGTGGCACCGGTACTCCGATGACAGGAAGTGAAGTAAGGGATGCCACCATTCCAGGTAAGTGTGCGGCTCCGCCAGCTCCGGCAATAATTACCTTAAACCCTGCAGCTACAGCACCTTGAGCGAATGTAACCATCTCGGTCGGCATGCGATGTGCACTAATAACATCTGCAGTGTACGTAATTCCAAGTGAGTCAAGAATTGTGGCAGCCTCACTCATTACCGGCCAATCAGAATCTGATCCCATGATGATTGCAACATCACTCATCGATCTCTCCACTCATGTAGTCACGGGCATGCACAATTAACTCCTCTAAGTGTAGAAGATCTTCGCCCACTGCATTGACATGTCCAATCTTTCGACCGGGGCGCACTTCTTTCATATATTGATGCACCTTGAGCTCTGGATTGCGGGCCATGAGGTGGAGATAGGGGCGATACATGTCGCTCTTATCGCCACCAAGAATATTTCCCATCACCGCAAAGGCTGCGGTCATTGATGGATCGCCCAAGGGGAGATCTAGTATCGCACGTAGGTGTTGTTCGAATTGGCTCGTCACTGATCCTTCAATCGTCCAATGACCGGAATTATGTGGTCGCATAGCGAGTTCATTAATGAATAGCTGATCACCTTTAACAAACATCTCGACAGCCATGACTCCGACAAGACCTAC
>CAXNHI010000027.1:0-8591 GCA_964202195.1 Candidatus Planktophila sp.
GGTCTATTTCTTTGAGTGGGAGAGTGCGGATTCCTCTCTAATCGTGCGTGCGCTACGCCTTGCTCTCATTTTGGCTCTCAGTGGCACCTTCTATCTACTCTTCGCAAAACTTTTTAGAGTGGCAGAGATCGCAACTTTGGCTGAGTTTGGTCGTGGGTTGTTGAAGAAAAGAAAAGGTAGGCTGGATCCATGATTCGTGATCTCGTTATTGTCGGTTCTGGCCCTGCTGGATATACAGCAGCAATTTATGCCTCCCGCGCGCAACTCAATCCTGTGCAATATGAAGGTTCTGTGACAGCAGGTGGCGCACTGATGACAACAACAGAAGTTGAAAATTTTCCAGGCTTTGTAGATGGCGTTATGGGTCCAGTTCTGATGGAAGATATGCGCAAGCAGGCTGCTCGTTTTGGGACAGAACTCATTACAGATGATGTCGTTGAAATGGATTTAAAGGGCGATATAAAGACAGTAAAAGATGGCAGTGGAAATGTTGTCCAGGCTCGTGCCGTAATTCTTGCAATGGGTTCTGCCTATAAAAAGATTGGCCTAGTTAACGAAGATCGTCTATCTGGTCGTGGAGTTTCCTGGTGTGCAACATGTGATGGTTTCTTCTTTAGAGATCAAACTATCGCCGTTGTTGGTGGTGGAGATTCTGCAGTTGAAGAGGCAACATTCTTAACAAAGTTTGCGAGCAAGGTAGTTTTGATTCATCGCCGTGATTCATTGCGTGCATCAAAAATTATGGCAGATCGTGCACTTAATAATCCAAAAATTGAAATGCTCTGGAATACAGAAGTTGTAGATATTCTTGGAGCTGAGAAAGTTTCTGGATTGGCACTTAAAAACACTGTCACTGGCGAACTATCTGAACGCGATTTCACAGGTCTCTTTGTCGCAATCGGTCATATCCCGCGCAGTGAATTAATTATTGGTCAGATCGATCTTGATAATGAGGGTTATGTGAAGGTAGATGGACGTTCTACACGTACCAACTTTCCTGGAGTATTCGCCTGTGGAGATCTTGTAGATCACACCTATCGACAAGCGATTACAGCTGCAGGCTCAGGCTGCCAAGCAGCTCTTGATGCTGAAAAATTCCTCTCGCACTAGTAAAGTAGAGTTTTCCCAGAGAAAAACCAGAGATATATAGGAGTAGTCATGGCCACAAGTAAAGTAACCACAGCTAATTTTGATGAGGTAGTTCTCAAGAGCAGCACACCCGTCCTTGTAGATTTCTGGGCTGAATGGTGTGGGCCATGCCGTGCAATTGGGCCAATCCTTGAAGATATCTCTAATGAGTATGGCGACAAGCTCAAGATCGTAAAACTCAATACCGACGAAGAGTCTGCGATTGCAATCAAATACGGCGTTACATCAATTCCGATGCTCAATGTCTATGTCAACGGTGAAGTCGTTAAGACAATTATTGGTGCAAAGCCAAAGCCAGCTCTTCTTAAAGAGCTTGAAGCATTCATTTAAACGTAAGAGTTCTTGATAATGCATTCACAGCTATCTCCTGATGAGATTCGATCTTTTCAGCAAGAGCGTGGATTAAATGTCACCGGCACTTTAGATGTTGCTACCGAGCGCGCACTTGAAGATGCTCGATGGAAGCTAGGAGATCGCTCTCTCTACCTTCAATCATCTCCCTTTATGCATGGCGATGATGTCGCAGCACTTCAATCACGTCTGACAGAGATGGGATTTGATTGTGGCCGCGTTGATGGAATCTACGGAGTGCGCACTGAAGGTGCTGTAAAAGATTTCCAAAAATCGGTGGGTGCAAAAATTGATGGGCGTTGTGGCCCAGCAACAATTATTGCTCTGATTCGTTTAACAAAAATCGTCTCTGGTGGCGTGCCATCGCAGTTACGTGAAAGTGCTGCAGCACGTACGCGGGGTCCTGCTCTTGCAAATAAAGTTATTGTTTTAGATCCAGGTAGTAGTGGTGACGAATCAGAAATCGTTTATGACATCGCCGTCCGTATTGAAGGTCGTTTACTCGCACTAGGAGCAAGTGTTTTTCTCACCCGTGGAGCTAAGAATGTGCCAAGTGAATCTGAGCGAATCGCCTTTACAAATACCAATGCCACAGATTTATTTATTTCACTCCATACAGATACTCATAGCAATCCCAGCGCGCAAGGTGTCGCAACCTACTTTTACGGAAGTGATGCTCATGGCGTTCACTCGGTTGTAGGCGAACGTTTTGCCTCTTTAGTGCAACGTGAAATTTGTGCCCGAACAAATCTCCTTAATTGCAGAACCCATGCAAAAACATGGGATGCGCTCCGTCTGACAAGAGCTCCATCTGTCCGAGTCGATTGCGGTTATTTAAGTAACTCACATGATGCCAAAAGTTTGGCGGCGCCGGAATTTCGAGACGCTCTGGCTGAAGCATTCATTATTGCGATTCAACGCCTTTACTTAGCGGCAGAAGATGATGCCAAAACAGGTACTTTGCGGATTTCAGATCTTCGTAGCGCGGGTATCCGTCGTTAAATAATTACCCCAGCATTGCGGGCTATGTGGGAGACTTCTCCCTATGTCTGAGATCAATACTCGATTCCATACAGGTGTTCCGCAGAAGCTTGAAGAACGCTTTGCTGCTCGCGCTGCCGAAATGCTTCCGAGCGAAATTCGTTCACTTTTTGCAGTTGCCTCACGCCCTGAGATTGTCTCTCTCGCTGGTGGAATGCCAAATCTTTCAGCGTTACCGATGGATATGATGGCAAGTGTTGTTAATGAATTGATTCTTACTAATGGCGCTGAAGCTCTGCAATACGGCAGCGGACAAGGGCATCCCAAACTTCGCGAATTGATCTGCGATGTCATGGCACTTGAAGGTATTCGCGCTAACCCAGATGACATTGTGGTGACGACAGGTTCACAACAAGCGCTCGATCTCATCTCTCGTATCTTTATCGATCCAGGTGATGTTGTATTAGTTGAAGCACCTTCATATGTCGGCGCACTTGGAACATTCCGCCAATATGAGGCAGCTGTTGTCCATGTTGAGATGGATTTAGATGGATTGGTTCCACAATCACTTCGCGATGCCATCAAGGTCACTCGCGCAGCAGGCCGCACAATTAAATTCCTTTATCTCATCCCAAATTATCAAAATCCGACAGGCGTGCTCTTGCCTGCGGAGCGACGTACCGAGATTCTCGCTATCTGTCGCGAAGAAGGAATCTTTGTTGTTGAAGATAACCCTTATGGACTTCTTGGTTTTGATCGCCCATCACCCAATGCGATGCGCGCTGAAGATTCTGAAAATGTTATCTATCTTGGATCATTTTCAAAGACAATCGCATCGGGGTTACGTATTGGCTGGGCCCTTGTTCCGCAATCACTGAAAGATAAATTGGTTATCGCGTCAGAGTCTTCAATTCTCTGCCCATCAAATTTCACACAGTTAACAATTGCTAACTATTTAACTAACCAGCCATGGCGCGATCAGATTGCAAGCTTCTGTGAGGTTTATAAAGTCCGCCGCGATGCGATGCTTGAATCACTTACCGAATACTTCCCGCAGGAAGCTACCTGGACCAAACCTGGCGGTGGCTTCTATGTATGGGTCAATCTTCCACCTGAAATTGATACTAAAGCGATGATGCCTAAGGCAATTGTTGCCAAGGTTGCCTACGTTCCAGGAACAGCCTTTTACGCCGATGGTTTTGGATCATGGTCGATGCGACTTTCATATTGCCATCCAACCCCGGAACGTATCCGTGAAGGTGTGAAGGCGTTAGGCCAGGTTGTTAAGCAAGAGATGTCTAGGCGAGGTTCGGCACTTAATTAACCCTCGATTAAATCGACGATGCGCACAAGATCTTCATTCCCAGCAAATTCGATCGTAATCTTTCCTTTTCCTTTACCCTGTTCAATGCTTACACGCGTATCTAGGTAATCACTTAATAGTTCAGCGGAGGCAAGGGCTGTTCCTGAAATTCCAACTTTTGTTTTAGTTTTGGCGCTCTTCTTGGCCGGTCCTGCAATAGCCACGATCTCTTCGGTTGCACGAACACTTAAGCCTTCTGCAACGATTCTGTTGGCTAGCTTTTCAATCTCTTTCTCATCGCTTAAGCCCAATAGCGCGCGAGCATGTCCTGCAGAGATAACACCTGCGGCGACTTTGCGTTGAACTGTTGGTGGAAGATTAAGTAAACGCAACATATTTGAAATGAGGGGGCGCGATCTTCCTAGCTTTGTTGCTAGCTCATCATGTGTGCAACCAAAATCTGTAAGTAAGCCTGCGTAGGCCGCAGCCTCTTCTAGCGGATTGAGTTGGCTTCTATGGATATTTTCTATCAGCGCTTCACGGAGTAACTCATTATCTGGAGTTTGGCGAATAATGACAGGAATAGTTTTAAGTCCAGCAGCTTTTGCTGCACGTAATCTGCGCTCGCCCATAACTAATTCATAGCGACCTTCTGAAACCCTACGAACTACAGGAGGTTGAAGTATTCCAATCTCCTTGATTGATGCAATTAACTCATTGAGTGCATCGTCATCAAAAACTGTACGTGGTTGGCGTGGGTTAGGTGAGATTGAAGAGATAGGAACTTCATTCTGTTGTGCAACTTCTGTATCACCAACAGTTAACGACGTTGGAATCAACGAATCTAAGTTTGTTCCTAGTCCCCCACGTTTTGTACTCATGCGATCTCTCCATCTTTCTTATAATTAATACTGACAACATTTGAATCAAAGTTCTCTTCTTCTGTAGCTTTACCGCGCTCTGCAATCTCTCGCGCAACTTGCATGTATGCAATAGCTCCAGGTGAGAGTGGGTCATATGTCATTACTGTTTGGCTATAAGACGGTGCTTCAGATATACGTACTGCGCGAGGGATTGGAATATCAATAAGTTCCTTTGGAAAGTGAGACCGCACATTTGCAGCAACATCATTTGCAAGACGTGTGCGTCCATCAAACATAGTAAGTATTATTGTTGAAAGGTTAAGTGTTGGATTTAATCTCTTCTTCACAACCGTGTACGTTTCAAGGAGTTGTGATAAACCTTCAAGAGCGTAGTACTCAGCTTGAATTGGAATAAGTAACTCTTTCGCTGCAGCAAATGCGTTGACAGTTAACAATCCAAGTGAGGGTGGGCAATCGATAAAGATGTAATCGTAATTAACGCTAAGTGTTTCTAGCGCCTCTTTCAGTTGTAGTTCGCGCGCGACCATCGAGACTAAATTAATTTCAGCGTTAGCAAGTGATGTATTAGATGATATGCAATCTAAAGATGGAAAGCCGGCAACTTTCTGCACCACTGTTGAAATCTCATGGCTTCCCATCAGAACTTCATAGATGCCGGCGTTATCACGATGAGGAACACCTAAAGCTGTACTGGCATTGCCTTGTGGATCTAAATCAATAACGAGGACGCGAAGACCACCCATGGAAAGGGCCGCTGCAATATTGACTGCTGTGGTCGTTTTGCCGACCCCACCCTTCTGATTAGCCACAGTGAAGATCCGGGTGGAGGCTGGTTTTGCCATCACCTCTTTAAGGCGTCGGACACCAATGACTCTTGTTGTTGGGGATGGTGTTGATGTTTCACGTGAATCATCACCGTTCTGGCTCATTGACCAATCTAAGCACCCTTTTTAATGGCGACGATGCGCCCAAGCTCAATTCCCTCCAAAGTTATCTCGTGGAGGGTTGCTCCCTTGACCCCTTCCATCTCCGCCGAGGCTGATTCGCCCTTCATGGCTAGGAGGCTGCCACCGGTTTTAACCATATGCCAGCTCATCTTCTTCAACTTCTCTAAAGGGGCGACTGCGCGAGCGGTGACAAAGTCAGCTGACTTCTTCACATCCTGAGCGCGGCCACGGATTACCTCGATATTGAGGCCGTCAACAGCCTCAGTCAGAAAGGAGACTCTGCGCTCTAGAGGCTCGATGAGAGTGACTGAGAGATCAGGTCTGGCTAGTGCGATCACAATTCCTGGAAGACCTGCCCCTGAACCGATATCAAAGAGGGAGGCCCCTTGTGGCAGAAGTTGGGTGACGGGTAGACAGTTAAAGATATGGCGCTCCCAGATGCGCTCGCCTTCACGAGGGCCGATAAGCCCCCTTTCGATCCCTGCCGTGGTGAGGAAATGGGCATAGGCAGCGATCTCATCGAGGCGCTCTGGAAAGTAGCGCTTGATCAGTGTTTCACGGGAAACATCACTTGCCGACATGGGGGTTACGCTGGATAGATGACTACGTAGCGACGTGGATCTTCTCCATCAGATTCGCTGGTGAGCCCTAAATCCTGGATCGTGTCATGGATGATCTTGCGCTCAAAGGCGTTCATAGGCTCAAGTTTGATGGCATTTCCAGTGGTGGTCGCCTCTTCCGCCTTCTCTTTCGCCAGCGCCGATAGCTCGGTGCGACGGTTGGCGCGGAAGTTATCGATATCGAGCATCAAGCGGCTACGGTCTCCGGTAGCTGTCTGGACAGCAAGGCGAGTGAGCTCCTGGATTGAATCGAGGACCTCCCCTTCTTTGCCTACAAGGTGGCCGAGCTTTCCGCCGGCGATAGCTAGTGAGGCGCGTCCATTTTCGACATCGATATCGATATCGCCATCGAGATCTGCAATATCAAGGAGCGCTTCGAGGTAATCGGCGGCAATATCGCCCTCTTCCTCAAGCTTTGCCACAGTCTTAGGCGGCTTAGGCGCATCTGGTGCCCCTACCTCTTCTGACTGGACTTCTATCTCTTCTACAACTGTCTCGTTCTCTGACATCTCTACTCCTTGGTTAATTAATCCCTTTCAATGGGATTTAATACTATTGATGCTAATTGTCCGAATTACTTCTTCTTCTTTTTCTTCTTCTTTGGTTGTTCGCGTTGGCCTTTAACCTCTTCAATAGGTGGGGTTGATGGATCGTTCGGATCCGGCTCGACTACCCCACTCTTCTTTGCTCGCTTACGTTCTAACTCTTCAAAGGCTGGTGAGCCCGGCGTTGGGTTTCTCTTAATCACGTAGTACTGCTGACCCCACGTCCAGAAGTTTGTGGTCGACCAGTAGATCAATACACCGACTGGAAAGTTCACACCGGAGATTGCAAAAATAACTGGGAATAAATACAACATGATTTTCTGCTGCTGCAACATCATATTGTTACTTGAATCCATCTTTGGCATTCCCTTTGTCATCAACTGACGCTGGGTTGTAAATGTAGTTGCCGACATAAGGAAGATGAGAAATACGGTGACAAGTTTTACCTTTATGTCATCGCTACCCAAAAAGGTCTCAGAGATTTTTGCACCGAAGAATTTAGCTTGCGCCGCACTCTCCAAATATTCACCTTTGAGGTATCCGCGCGCAATCGGTGCAGAAACTCCCGCATCAGTCTTTGCAGCAATTCCATTGAGTACTGTAAAGAGTGCAAAGAAGATTGGTGCCTGAGCAAGAATTGGAAAACATGATGCAAGCGGGTTTGTTTTATGCGTTTTGTAGAGCTTCATCATCTCTTCTGATTGCTTCTGGCGATCATCTTTATACTTCTTTTGAATCTCCTTCATATGTGGCTGAAGGGCGGTAAGTGCGCGCTGGCTCTTAATCTGCTTTACAAAGAGTGGGATCAAAACGATTCGAATGATTACTACAAGACCCATGATTGAGAGCGACCATGTAACACCACTGTCTTTTCCAAACAGTGGTGAGAGAAGATTGTGGAATAGAACAATAATTCCAGATACTAGATTGTAAAGTGGATTGAGAATAAAACCCATGGTTATGCCGCCGCTTTCATGCTCTGAAGTGATTGCTCTGTAATGGTTTTTTCTTCTATTTTTACTTGTACTTTCACGTAGTCAACTCCACCATCTGACCATGGATTACATCGCAAGACTCTCCAGGTAGCCATAGCAACTCCTTTAAGCCCATAACTTTGGATTGCGATGAGTGCATAGCTTGAACAGGATGGGTAGTACTTACAACGTGGAGCAAGTGATGGAGAGATGAACTTTTGATAGAAGGTGATGAGAAGAGTGAGTGGAGATAGAAGTAACTTCATTACTGGCTCACATTCTTCTGGCTGCGAGAGAGCAGACCAGAAACCAACTGTGTGAGTTCGTTGGTGTATTCGGGTGCGCTCTTTAATACGCGCAGGACGAAAAGTGAGTTGGAAGGAAATGTGTGAAGAGTTGGCGCAAGATCGTGTCGAAGTTGGCGGGCGATGCGGTGGCGCATAACTGATCCGCCGACCGATTTATTGATAATAAGTCCGCACTTTGCCGGCTGATAATTGCTGGAGGCAGGAGAGATGTAGAGATATCCAACAAGGTTTCCTGAAGTGAGACGAAGTCCGCTCTTTGTTGCCTTAGCAAAATCTTCGCTTGTAGTAAGTCGTGCCTTCTTTGGAAGCACTTTTTTGCTCCGCGTTCTTCTAGCTTTTACGCTGAAAGACGTGAGCGACCCTTGGCACGACGGGCGCCAAGAATGGCACGACCGGCACGTGTTGCCATGCGAGCGCGGAATCCGTGCTTTTTGGCGCGACGACGGGTATTGGGTTGGTAGGTGCGCTTTGTCATGGGTGGAACTCCTTCGTGTTAAATCTCTTTCATCGATCGAGCCCGGTTCGGCCT
>CAXNHI010000028.1:0-8577 GCA_964202195.1 Candidatus Planktophila sp.
CTCTCTCGCCTCAACGAAACTATTGCTGACGCTGATGCGCTTCTCGAACGCTATGAATTTTCACGTGCCTGCGAGTTGATCTATCACTTCGCCTGGGACGATCTCTGCGATTGGTACCTAGAGCTATCGAAAGAGACTTTTGCCTCAGAGAATAAGCAATCTTCACAGCGAGTGCTGGGACATGTTCTCGATCAACTCATGAGAGTTCTACATCCAGTCATGCCATTTATTACTGAAGAACTGTGGTGCACATTCACTGGTGGTCAAAGCTTGATGACCGCCACATGGCCTGTAGCAGATAAATCCCAGATAGATAAGAAGGCTGAGAAAGTTGTTGTATCTCTACAAGAAGTAGTTACCGAGGTTCGCCGATTTAGAAATGATCAAGGCCTCAAGCCTTCACAGAAAATTCCTGGACGCTTTACTGGGAATAAAGATGTCGTTGCGTATGAGAGCGCACTGCGGTTCTTACTAAGAATTGAGAATACAGAGTTCACACCTTCTGCAACTCTAGAAATTGCAGGTACAATCATGGAACTCGATCTCACAGGTTCTATCGATGTGGTTGCAGAGCGCGCACGCCTTGAAAAGGATTTAGCAACTGCCCAGAAAGATCAGAAGACGGCAGAGGTAAAGCTTGGCAATGAAGGCTTTATGGCTAAGGCACCTGCCGATGTAGTCGTTGAAATACGTGAGCGTTTAGCAAAGACAACATCTGAAATTGAACGGATTACTGCAGCTCTGGCTGTATTGAAATAAATGAAGGAAATTTCAGCAGAGGACCAATCGAGAGTAGATGCCATCGAGGCAGCCCTACTTGCGCGCTGGCCAGAAAATCGTATCGCTCCAACTCTTGAGCGAATTAGCGCTCTCGTTGACGCACTCGGTGGGCCCCAGTTGTCTTATCCCACAATTCATATTGGTGGCACGAACGGTAAAACTACTACATCACGAATGATCGATTCCCTTCTCTTCTCTATGGGACTGCGTACTGGTCGTTTCACAAGTCCGCACCTAGAAACCTATCGCGAAAGAATTGCGATCAATGGCGAACCGATTGATCCTAAAGATTTGATATTTGCTTACAACGATATCGCTGCTTATTTTGACTTTATTGATTCTAAATTTGAAAACCCTATTAGCTTCTTTGAAGCAATAACCGCTATAGCTTTTTCTGCTTTTGCAGAACATCCAATAGATATTGGTGTCATCGAAGTTGGTATGGGCGGTGAGTGGGATGCGACAAATGTTGTGAAGGCCGATGTCAGCGTGATTACTCCGATTGGCTTTGACCATATGGAATACCTTGGGAACTCCCTAGTTGAAATCGCACAGACTAAGGCGGGAATCATTAAAGAAGGTGGATTTGCAGTGCTTTCACAGCAAGTTCCGGAAGTTGCTGTTGAGTTACTGCGAAAGGCGGCTGAGGTCGGAGCAGATGTCGCACGAGAGGGAGTGGAATATTCACTTCTCTCGCGTGCAGTGGCAGTAGGTGGACAGCTCATCACGATCCAAGGACTCAAGGGTGTCTACGACGATATTTTCATTCCGCTACATGGAAAGCATCAGGCATCTAATGCCGCTGCGGCTCTAGTGGCAGTTGAAATTTTCTTCGGAGAAAATGACCTCGATATAGACGCTGTGCGTGAAGGCTTCGCCAACGTACGCTCACCTGGACGCTGCGAGGTAATCCATCGCGATCCGACCTTTATTCTGGACGCTGCCCATAATCCTCATGGCAGCCTGGCGCTCCTTGAGACAATTACTTCTGAGTTCACCTTCGATGAAATCGTCGGTGTCATCGGTGTGATGGCAGATAAGGATGCAAGAGGAATTCTTGAGAACTTTGAAAAATTTATGGATACGATCATTGTCACAAAGAATTCATCACACCGAGCTATGGAAGTTGCCAATCTTGAGTTACTTGCTATTGAGGTTTTCGGAGCAGATCGAGTTTTCTCTGCAGAGAATCTAGATGCAGCGCTGGAGAAGGCGATCAAAGATGCAGTGCGTCCGTTAAGTGATAACACACTTGGAATTATTGTCACAGGTTCTGTTGTGACGGTAGGCGAAGCGCGGACATATCTCAACAGGAGATTTAAGAGAGTTGTGGAGGAAGAAGCATGAAAGTTCTCGGAAGCGCAGTTCTCACGATGGAAGTTTTTGTAATGGGCTTTGCAATGCTTTTGGCAAAAGATATTCACGAACCTGCAACGATCATCTATGGCTTTGCTTTCATGCTCGTGACCATTGCAACAGTCCGATTGCTCAAGAAGAGAATCGGCTGGATCATCGGTTCAATTCTCCAGTTCGCACTCATGGCCTACAGCGTCGTCGTCCCGGCTATGGCGATCGTGAATTTGATTTTTATGGGCCTTTGGGTGGCGGCCATAATCGTGGGGCGTAAGGGTGAGGCCGCGCGCGCAGCTTTGCTGTCGCAAGGGCCTCCAAAACCCTATTAGACTGACGCAGTGAAAATAGAGCAGACCCTCATCCTCGTAAAGCCTGATGGCGTTGCGCGAGGACTTGTTGGTGAAATCATCTCTCGCATCGAAGCAAAGGGATATGCGATTGCAAATCTCAAGTTGATGCAGGCAGATCGTGCTCTTCTCGAACGGCATTACGCGGAGCATCAAGGCAAGCCATTCTTTGAACCGCTTGTTGAATTTATGCTCTCAGGTCCGATCGTTGCAATCATTGCAGAGGGTCAGCGAGTGATTGAAGGTTTCAGATCGCTTGCAGGTGCGACCGATCCAACTGTTGCAGCTCCTGGAACTATTCGTGGAGATCTTGCACGTGATCAAGGCACAAAAGTTCAGCAAAATCTTGTTCATGGTTCTGACTCACCAGAGTCAGCCGCCCGTGAAATAGCAATCTTCTTCGAAGGGAAGTAAATGAGCCTCAGAACATCTTTCGTCGGTCGCGATATGGCGATTGATCTTGGAACAGCAAACACGCTCGTCTATGTGCGTGGACGTGGAATTGTTCTCAATGAACCTTCAGTAGTTGCAGTCAATCAAGATACTGGGGCAGTTCTTGCAATCGGAACAGAAGCAAAGCTGATGATCGGTCGCACCCCTGGCAATATCGTTGCAATTCGTCCACTTAAAGATGGTGTGATCGCAGATTTTGATACAACCGCTCGTATGCTCAAGCACTTTATCCGTAAGGTTCATGGTCGACGCGTTCTTGCAAAGCCACGCCTTGTGATCTGTGTTCCTTCAGGAATTACTGGCGTTGAGCAGCGCGCTGTAACAGAAGCTGGTTACGATGCTGGTGCACGTAAGGTGTACATCATTGAAGAACCTATGGCTGCAGCAATTGGTGCAGGCCTTCCAATCCACGAACCAACCGGAAACATGGTTGTCGATATCGGTGGCGGAACAACAGAAGTTGCTGTGATTTCACTCGGTGGAATCGTGACCGCACTCTCTATCCGCGTCGGTGGCGATAAGCTCGATCAAGCCATTATTGACTGGGTAAAGCGTGAATATTCACTCCTGCTTGGTGAGCGCACAGCAGAAGAGATCAAGATGGCTATCGGTTCTGCATATGTTCTACCAGATGAGAAAGATGCCGAAATTCGTGGTCGCGATCTTGCAACAGGACTTCCAAAGACAATTATTGTTACGGCGGCTGAGATTCGTAAGGCGCTCGATGAGCCAGTGAAGGCGATCGTTGCAGCCGTTAAGAACACTCTCGATAAGTGTCCGCCAGAGCTTTCATCGGATCTTATTAATCGCGGAATCGTTCTTACAGGTGGCGGTGCGCTACTCAAGGGTCTCGACGAGCGTCTTCGTCGCGAAACTGGAATGCCAATTCACGTAGCTGAGCATGCACTAGATGCAGTCGTTGAAGGTTCAGGTAAATGTATTGAAGAGTTCGAGGCACTTGAAAAGGTCTTGATCTCAGAACCACGTCGATAGGCTGCTAGGTCATGGCGCGCGGCGGGGATAACCGCGGGCGTTTACTGCTCATCATCCTAGTTATTACATCACTATTTCTGATCACCCTTGATCTGCGCGGTGTTTCAGTAATTGGCGGATTAAAGACAGGAACACAGAGCGTGCTGAGCCCAGTACAAAACGTGGGATCGATAGTTCTTTCACCGGTACGTAATTTCTTCTCAGATATCATTCATCTTGGTCGCACTCGATCAGAGATGGAAGCTCTGCGTGAGGAGAATGGAAAACTTCTGACTCAATTGCGTGAGCGCCGCAGTATTGATGCACAACTTGAGCAACTTCAAGGAACTTTAGATCTTGCTGGTAAGGCTGAATTTAAAGTTGTAAATGCACGAGTGATTTCACAAGGTGCGACCACATCATTTACTCATACAATTACTATTGATGCCGGTTCAGATAATGGAATAAAGCCAAATATGACGGTCATTAATTCTTATGGGCTGATCGGAGTTGTAAAGACTGTTTACCCAAGTAGTGCACTCATTTCATTAACATCAGATCCCTCCTTCCGTATTGGTGTTCGCGTGGCCGGAAGTCAGCAGATTGGAATACTTTCCGGGCAAGGCACTCGTAAAGGTGTTCTCCAACTTCTTGATAACCAATCGACGATTAAAGTAGGCGACATTCTTGTCGCTCGTGGAAGTGTCAATAACCGACCATTTGTCCCGGGAGTTCCTGTGGGTGAAGTGACCTCAGTTGATAATGCAGCAGGTGCGGTGACCCAGACCGCAGATGTTCGATTCTTCGCAAATTTTTCAGCAATTTCAGTCGTCAGTGTTGTTCTGAAGGGGCCGGATGTAGATCCACGTGACGCATTGATCCCCACAAAACCGGTACCAACTCCGGTACCAACAGTCACTGTCTTTGTGACTCCAAGTCAATCGCCATCACCGAATGCAGCTGGCTCTAATTAATGTCCACTCGCAAGATTTCTCTATCAGCGCTTCTCTTTCTTGTGGTCTATGTCGTTCAGGAAGCGCTCGTTACTCAATTACATATCGCTGGCGGCGGATTCTCTCTCTTTCTCATCTTTGCTCTTTTGTGGGCAGCGCTCTCAACTCCTGATATCGGAGCGCTAACGGGATTTGTAGCTGGCTTTCTGATCGATCTTTCTCAGAGCACAAACGGGGCGGTAGGTCAGTGGACCTTTGTTCTTATTCTGGTGGGCTTTGGTATCTCATACCTCGGCCTTGGATATGAAAATGTACGAATGAATCCCTTCACAATCACACTGTTGGTCACGAGCTCTGTTGTCGTCGCACGAGTGATGTATGTGCTTCTCTCATTGTTACTTGGCGAAGAAGTCGGAAGCTTTACATCGATCATTACCTCACTCTTTATTGGCGCGCTCTGGTCTGCTGCAATCGTTCCAATCTTGATGCCTTTAGTTGCTCGAGCTTATGACTTCATTGATGATTCAAGGCATCGGCTATGAATCTTCGCTCACGCCTAAGCCTTCTTGTTATTCAAATCTTTATTATCTCTCTCATGGCCGCCTTACTTGGTCGCCTCTTCTATCTGCAGGTCGCGGCAGCGCCGAGATATAAGGATGCAGCACTCTCTATTCAGAGCAGAGATGTAGTAACACCTGCAACTCGTGGGTTGATTGTGGATTCTTCAGGAGTTCCTCTTGCACTTAATAAGGTGGGAGTTGCAATCACCGTTGATCGCACCACAATTGATAAGCAAGAAGATAAGGGTGAGACGGTTCTTAGATCGCTAGCTCAACTACTGGGTCTTAACTATGTAGATATTTTTCAACGCACCAGACTCTGTGGAGAACTCGAAAAGGGTAAGCGTGCAGGATGTTGGACAGGTTCACGTTTTCAACCAATTCCAATTACGAAGGATGCTGACCCGACTCTTGCTCTCCAAATAGTCGAACGTTCAGATCGATTCCCTGGAGTTGATGCTGAACCAATTGCAATTCGATTCTATCCGGCAAATGCTGGAGCTAATGCGGCTCATCTTCTCGGATATATAGGTCCACTGACTGAAGGAGATCTGGCGGGAGATAACGGCCGAAGTTACTTTAGATCTGAATCGATTGGTAAAGCCGGACTTGAAGTTCAGTACGATGAATTTTTAAGAGGTACCCCCGGAATTAAGACCGTGATAGTTGATCGTAAAGAAGCTGTCACAAGAACGGGCAAAGTCACAAACCCAGTAGGTGGAAACCACGTTGTCACAAGTATTGATGCCCGACTTCAAGCGGCGAGTGAAAAAGCGTTAGCCGCTGCAGTCGCACGCTCTCGTGCCAGTGGTTATCGAGCAGATGGTGGCGCAGCGGTTGTGATGGATATCGTTACAGGACGTATTCTGGCACTTGCGTCTTACCCAACATATGACCCGAATGCTTTTGAACGAGGATTAACTGTCAAGCAAGCGAGTGATCTCTATTCTGAAGAAGCTGGAGTGCCAGCGCTTTCTCGTGCGCTGCAAGGTCTATTTGCGCCGGCTTCTACATTTAAATCTGTTTCAGTTGTTGCCGCTGCAAACGCCGGCTATGACCTTAATTCAAGTTATGACTGTCCATCCGAATATCAGGTTGGAACTCGCGCATTCCAGAACTTCGAAAGTAAGTCTCAAGGTCGTCTCTCACTCAAAAAGGCGATTGCTGTTTCTTGCGACACGATCTGGTACAAAATAGCCTTTGCTGAGTGGCTTAAAGACGGTGGATTAAGACCAAAAGCCAATCCAAATGATTACTTCTTTAAGGCCGCCGAAGGATTTCAAATTGGTCAGAAGACAGGGATTGACCTTCCATCGGAATCTTCCGGGCGCCTGGCCAATCGTGAGTGGCGTAAATCTTGGTATGAAGAGAATAAAGATTTCTATTGCAACTATGAGGAGCGAGCTTCAAAGGCTCAACAGACAGCTTTTCTCATTGAGCTGGCACGTGAGAACTGTCTAGATGGAGACAAGATCCGTGCCGGTGATGCTGTTAACTTCTCAATTGGTCAAGGCGATACCGTTATTACACCTTTGAAGTTGGCGCAGATGTATGCCGCAATCGGTAACGGTGGCACGATTTGGAAACCAACTATCGGTAAGGCAATCGTGACAACAGATGGTGAAATTATCCAGACAATGGAGCCTGAGAAGCTAGGAACGATACCTGCAACAAAAGCGACAATTGAATTTCTAGAGGCAGCGCTACGAGAAGTAGTAACGAGTGGAACCGGTGCTGGTGCCTTTGCTGGCTTCCCAATCGCTGTCAGCGGAAAAACGGGAACTGCTCAAGTCTTTGGTAAAAATGCAAACGGAACTCTCAAGAGTGACACATCTTGGTTTGCCTCCTATGCACCAACTGAGACGCCACGTTTTGCTGTTGTCATGATGGTCTCTCAGGGTGGCTTTGGTTCTTCTTCATCTGGTGTCGGAGTTCGACAAATTTACGAAACTCTCTTTGGCGTGATGGGATCCAAGGTCGTTCCCGGTGCGGCGATCTACCCTGAAGGCAAACCGCCCGTGAAATTACCTAAGATCTCTCCTGCGACGAAGGTAAAGGAGATGCCATTAGCTTGATTAGTCAGCGCCAAGGATTCCGTCGCACCCGAACCACTCATTCATTTTGGGGCTTTGATCCCATTCTTACTCTTGCCGTCGGTCTACTTCTCTTTATCGGAACCTTATTGGTCTATGCCGCAACACGTGATTGGTATGCAGCAAATGACTTGGACCCGCAGTATTACCTGAAACGTCATGTCATCAATATTGTCATTGGAATATTGCTTGCCTGGGGAACAACTGTCATTGACTATCGCATGCTCCGTGCTTATACGCCAATAGTCTGGGGGCTTGGAGTCATTGGCCTCACAGCAGTTCTCATCCCAGGTCTTGGTAGCGAAGTAAATGGTGCACAGGCATGGATTCCACTTCCGGGTGGATTTCAAATTCAGCCGGCAGAGCTATCAAAGATTTCAATTATTGTAGGAATGTCAATGCTCCTGTCCGAGTATCGTCACGAAAATGATGAACCGACAAGTAGAGATGTAATTCAAGCGCTCTTAATTGCAGCGATTCCAGTGGGGTTGATTTTGCTGCAACCGGATATGGGTACCGTCTTTATCATTAGCATCTCAGTAGTTGCGATGATTGGTGCATCTGGTGCACCAACCCGTTGGGTAGTTGGGCTACTTCTTGTTGCACTTTTGGGTGGATTTGGTGCAGCAAAGCTAGGTGTGATCAATGATTACCAGGTGAAGCGACTTCAATCTTTTGTCGATCCCAATGCTGATTCTCAAGGTGCTGGTTATCAACTCAGACAGGCTCGCATTACCGTGGGCTCTGGAGGATTTCTGGGCACAGGATTATTTGATGGTCCTCAAACCAGTGGTCGTTTTGTGCCAGAGCAGCAGACAGACTTTATCTTTACCGTTGCAGGTGAGCAGTTAGGTTTTCTTGGAAGTGGATTTATCCTGCTCTTATATCTGACGATAATAATGCGAGCTTTCTCCATTGCACGAAGATCAACCGATGCCTTTGGTCGACTGGTCTGCGTAGGAGTTCTCAGTTGGTTTGCATTTCAGACCTTTGAAAATATCGGTATGACCCTGGGGTTGATGCCGATGACGGGAGTGCCGTTGCCATTCCTTTCTTACGGAGGATC
>CAXNHI010000029.1:0-8566 GCA_964202195.1 Candidatus Planktophila sp.
TGAAGCAGATTGCCTTGGCGACAACTGTGGTTGTTGCGGTCGCGACGATAGTTAAAGCTCTCAGTTTCAATACTGAAAATACTGCCCTGCAATTTAGACAGAGCTACTCATGGATCCCATCCTTTGCAATCAACTGGGGACTCGGAGTCGATGGTATTGCGCTAGTACTCATTTTGATGTCGGTCGTTCTCGCTCCCGTTGTAATTCTGGCTGGTTGGAATGAATCCGAAGGCGGTCGTTGGGGAGTGAAAACTTTCTACATTTTGATTTTAGTTCTTGAGACCATGATGATCGGTGTCTTTGCTGCAACTGATCTCTTCCTCTTCTATGTCTTCTTCGAAGCGATGCTTATTCCTGTCTACTTCCTCATCGGTGGTTATGGCAGCGGAGAACGTGCGGCCGCAGCCGTGAAGTTCCTTCTCTATAGCCTCTTCGGTGGCCTCTTGATGTTGGCTTCAATCATCGGGCTCTATGTAATCTCAGGAAATAACGGTGGTCATACATTTGATATCGCCGCACTCTCCGAACTTCATACATCGATGAGCAGCACTACGCAGAACATTCTCTTCCTAGGATTCTTCATCGCCTTTGCAATCAAAGCTCCACTGTGGCCATTTCACACCTGGCTGCCGGATGCGGCAAAGAGTGCAACAGCAGGTACCTCAGTTCTGCTCTTAGGTGTACTCGATAAGGTCGGAACCTACGGAATGATCCGTTTCTGTCTCTCTATATTTCCTGATGCGACGAAGACATTTACACCTCTGATCATTGTTCTTTCACTTATCTCAATTCTCTACGGAGCATTCTTAGCAATTGGTGCAAAAGATATTAAGCGCCTCATTGCGTACACATCAATCTCACACTTCGGTTTCATCACTCTCGGAATTTTCGCGATGACATCACAAGCTCAGAGCGGTGCAACTCTCTATATGTTTAACCACGGGTTCTCAACAGCAGCGCTCTTCTTGGTTGCAGGTTGGATGGCAACTCGTCGTGGATCTTCAACAATTGCAGACTTCGGTGGCTTGCAGCGAATTACACCGATCATGGCATGGAGTTTCTTTATTGCAGGAATGTCGAGTTTGGCGCTACCGGGACTCTCAAGTTTCGTCAGTGAATTCCTTGTTCTTGTGGGTACATACACGCGTTATCCGGTTGCAGCGATTATTGCTACCTTCGGAATTGTTCTTGCAGCCCTCTATGTTTTGATTCCGGTGCAGCGCGCTCTTCATGGACCGACAACTCCTGGAAATGAAGATCTCAAGGACTTGAACCTTCGCGAGAAGGTTGCGATCGCTCCAGTCATTGCAATCATCGTCGTTCTCGGCTTTTATCCATCACCACTACTGAAGATCATCAATCCTGCCGCTGCTCAAGTTGTAAGCCAGATGGGCTATAGCGATCCTGCACCGACAATGAATGGAGGAAAGTAAATGACAACATTTACACTCCCAGTTCTTAACTATGGAATTTTGGCTCCGATCCTCATTGTTCTAGGTGGAGCACTTATTGGTGTTCTTGTGGAGGCATTTGCGCCACGTAAGTCACGTAGCTCATCGCAACTCTTTATCGCTGTTCTCACTCTTGTGTTTGCCCTCGTTGCACTCTTTCGCACCCGCGGGATCTATTCAGCAAAGGCTGCAATGTCATCGATCACCTTCGATGGTGCAGGTTTCCTCTTACAGGGAAGCATTCTTACTATTGCTCTCATAGCAATTTTGCTCTTGGCCGATAGCGATAAATTTGCTGCAGCTCCAACAGCTGTTCCAGGTTCGGATGAAGAGCGCCAAGCGCAAGCAGCAAATATTCGCGTGACAGAGATTTATCCTCTGACACTCTTTGCCATTGCCGGAATGTTGATCTTTCCAGTTGCTACCGATCTCATCACACTCTTTGTGGCGCTAGAAGTTCTCTCATTGCCACTTTATTTGATGGCTGGTCTTGCTCGCCGTCGCCGCTTAGCATCACAAGAGGCAGCGCTGAAGTACTTCCTACTCGGTGCATTTGCATCAGCCTTCTTCCTCTTTGGAGTGGCCTACCTTTACGGATATTCAGATTCAATTACCTTTGCAGGTATTGCTTCGGCAATTTCTGGAGGATCAGCAAATGATGTCTTCCTCCTTATTGGTATCTCTTTTGTCAGCGTCGGCCTTCTCTTCAAAGTAGGTGCAGTTCCATTCCA
This sequence comes from Candidatus Planktophila sp., assembly GCA_964202195.1. Classification (GTDB taxonomy): domain Bacteria; phylum Actinomycetota; class Actinomycetes; order Nanopelagicales; family Nanopelagicaceae; genus Planktophila. The sequence continues at coordinate 2,183 of CAXNHI010000029.1, forward strand.
CTCATGGACTCCTGATGTCTACCAAGGCTCACCTACGGCTGTCACTGCATTTATGGCAGCTGCAACGAAGGTTGCTGCCTTCGGTGCCATGTTGCGCATCTTCTACGTTGCCTTCGCTGGAGATGTCTGGCAGTGGCGTCCACTACTGACAACGATTGCGCTCATCACAATGGTCTTTGGTTCACTTGTGGCAATCACACAGCGAGATGTCAAGCGAATGCTTGCTTACTCATCGATTGCACACGCGGGCTTCTTGCTCTCAGGTGTTATCGCGCTCAACAAGGCTGGTCTTGATGCCTCAATCTTCTATCTCTTTGCATACGGTATTGCCACAGTTGGAGCATTTGCGATTGTCTCCCTTGTCACCGACTCATCGGGTGAAGTGACAGATCTCAATCGCTGGGCAGGTCTTGGAAAACGATCTCCATGGATCGCCTCATCATTTGCATTCCTGCTGCTGGCTTTTGCCGGAATTCCGCTTACAAGTGGATTTGTAGGAAAATTCTCCATCTTCTCAGCAGCATATGAGAGTGGAAATACTGCAATTCTTATCACTGGTGTTCTTTCATCAGCAATCGCAGTATTTTTCTACATTCGCGTGATCGTCCTTATGTTCTTCAAGGATTCAGTCGATGATGGAACCAGCATTGTGATTCCATCTATTTATACTCGAGTCACAATTATCGCCTCTGTCGCGATCACAGTGGTACTCGGAGTATTTCCAGCACCAGTTCTTGATTACATCGCCCAGACCGCTTCATTCATTCGCTAATGCCTTCATTTGGTATTCCTGATCTCTCGCCGGCACTTGAGGCAGATCTTGCCGTACGTATGGCAGAGGTCGAGGCACTCTTAAGTAAGCAGATCAGCGGAAATTACCCTCTTGTTGTCGAGACATCACGCCATCTTGTTGAAGCGGGCGGGAAACGGTTACGCCCGTTATTGACCTTGATTACTTCGCACTTTGGAAATCCTGCAGCTCCAGGCATTATTGAATCTGCCGTCGTCTGCGAACTGACACATGTTGCAACTCTTTATCATGACGATGTTATGGATGAGGCGCCACTTCGCCGTGGGGTAGAAAGTGCCAATAATCGCTGGGGAAATACTGTTGCCATCCTTACAGGTGATTACCTCTTTGCTCGTGCCTCAGATCTGTTAGCCGACCTTGGCCCAGCAGCAGTTCACCTACAAGCGCAGACATTTGAACGCCTTGTCATTGGACAGATCATGGAGACTCAAGGACCCGCACAAGGTGAGGATCCACTTGCACATTATCTAAAAGTCGTTGGCGACAAGACAGGTTCACTGATTGCGGCCAGTGCACGATTTGGTGCAATGCTTGCTGGTGCACCCAAAGAAAATATTGATGCTGTGACAATCTTTGGAGAAAAAATTGGTGTGACTTTCCAGTTAGCCGATGATGTCATCGATATTGCCAGCGATTCGAAAGAATCAGGTAAGACTCCAGGAACCGACCTTAAAGAAGGTGTTCCAACTCTTGTGACGCTCAATGTCATGAAATCAACACGACCTGAAGATAGCGAGCTGCGACACTTGCTCGCAGCGCCTATCTCTGATCAAGAGACTGTAAACCAAGTACTTAACGAGCTACGGAAACATCCAGCACTTGAACAATCACGTGAGCAACTCTTGGCAATTGCAAAAGAAGCACGAACGCTGCTGGGCCCACTACCGGTCAACGATGCAACAGGTGCGCTCTTCTCGCTATGCGATGCTGTGATCGACCGTTCTGCTTGATCTAATCAGATCTAACGCAAGGCTCATCAGAGCAACCCAGATAATAAGAAAACCTGCCCATCTAGCTGCAGGCATATCTTCGTGGTAATACCAGACACCAATACAGAATTGAATCGTCGGTGTGATGTATTGCAAGAGTCCGACAAGTGTTAATGGAAGTCGGTTGGTAGAACCATTAAATAAGAGTAGCGGAATGGCGGTAACTGCGCCTCCGCCAATCAGTAGAAGTGTCAGTGTGAGTGAATGAGAAAATTGACCTTCTCCGCGGTTACCTAGCCAGATGAGATAGCCGAGGTAGAAACCACTGGAGAGAAGAGTTTCAATGGAGAGCCCTTCAAGTGCTCCTAAACCAAGTTGTTTCTTCACTAATCCATAGCTGCCCCACGAGAGAGCTAATCCGAGTGCGATCCAAGGAAGGCGACCGTAATCAATGGTGAGTACTGCGACACCGAGTGCTGCAATACCGACGGCCAACCACTGCAAGGGGCGCATCTTCTCTTTCAGGACGATGACACCAGTGGCGATAACAACGAGGGGGTTGATGAAATAACCCAGAGAGGCTTCGATAACGTGTCCAGTATTTGCGGCATAAATGTAGATGATCCAATTTATTGAGATTAGGATCGAACTAAGAAAGAGCCCTACAACAATTTTAGGTCGCTTCAACAGTGAGAGCGTTGATTTAAGTGTCTTGGTAAGAGCGAGAACGATAAAACAAAAAACCAAAGTCCAGACCGCACGGTGAGAGACAATCTCTAGCGGATTAGCTGGCTTGAGCAGAGGCCAATAGATAGGAAAGAGCCCCCACAGTGTGTAAGCGCTGACTCCAAAGAGTAGGCCAAGGCTTCGAACCTTCGCCTTATCTTCAACCATTACTATCTAAAGTTCACGAACTGAACTGCGAAGTCCCATTTTCCATCTTTGATCATGGCAATTGCATCTTGAAGATCATCACGACTCTTACTTGTGACGCGTAATTCATCGCCCTGGATCGCACTCTTGACTGTCTTAGGACCTTCATCGCGCAAGAATTTTGCAATCTTCTTGGCATTCTCAGTCGAGATTCCCTCCTTGAGAGGACAAGAGATCTTATAAATCTTTCCAGATAGTTGTGGCTCACTTGGATCAATATGCTTGAGTGAGACTCCACGTTTGATTAATTTATCCTTGACAACATCTAGGGTTGCCTTTGCGCGCTCTTCTGTGTCAGCTTCGATATTAATCTTTTCGCCAATCAACTCAATTTTTGCGCCAGTGTTTTTGAAGTCGAAGCGAGTATCAATTTCACGAATCGCCTGATTGATTGCGTTATCGAGCTCCATACGATCAATCTTGGAAACAACGTCAAAACTGGAATCTGCCACAGGGAGTGCCTCTTTCTTTCTTACTAGCGGACTAGGGATTTCTTTTAAGAATCTCTTGCGCCTGCGCTGGTGTTGGATATGAAGATTGAGTGCCAAGTCTAGTGACACTATCGGAGGCACAGGCGCATCCCAGTGCGATGGCCCGCTCTTCGGCCAGACCCAACGCTAAGCCGACGGCGAAAGCCCCCACAAAAGCATCTCCGGCACCCGTTGTATCAATTGCCGTGACTGTTGGAGCGCTCACTCGATGGACCTTTCCATCATGAGTAGTAAATGCAGCGCCCTTGTCACCAAGTGTTACTGCGAATCTAGTCTTTAAAGTGGCAGCAAGTTCAAGAATTATCTGATCACTCGTTGGTTCTTGACCTTGCGGATGCATTCCTGCAAACTCACTTTCATTCGGAATAATCCAATCGCACTCGGCAATTAATTCTTGTGAGATCGGTGCAAATGGAGCGGGATTAAGAATTGTGATCGCGCCATATTTATGGGCAGTTTTAAAAGCTTCGATCGTTACTTCCTGAGGAATTTCTAGTTGGCCGATAACGATTTGGTAACCCTTTAAAGTCTCAAGTGCAGATTTAGCCTGTGCGGGAGTCATCGCATTATTGGCACCTGGCACGCAGATAATTCGATTTGTACCGTCAGGTTCTACCCAAATTGGTGCGACGCCGCTGGCACCCGGGGCTCGGGAGACAAATGTGATGTCGATCCCTTGCTCTTGGAAATTTCTCAGAGTAGTGTCTCCAAACACATCATCACCAAGAGTGTTCACCATCGAGACTGTTGCATTTAAACGTCTTGCCATCACTGCTTGGTTTGCACCCTTCCCACCAAAACCCAGTGCAAATGAATCACCAATAACTGTTTCACCTGCTTGTGGAACTTTCTTAACGTAGGCAACCATGTCAATCATTGTGCTTCCAACGACTACAACATGCGGTTGCGCTGACATTAAAGCTCCTTAAGACACGAAGAAATAAAGACTGAACTCTCTAGACGGAATCTACTCCACAGGATAGGTTATCTGCAATCGTTCTCAGTAACGATATCCTTACGGAAAAGGGGACGGCGTTGTCTACTGTAACAATCACTGATGTTGCAAAGCGCGTCGGTGTTTCGGTAGCAACGATTTCTCGCCATCTCAGCGGCTTTACAGTTCGCAATCAAGAACAAATCCGCGAAGCAATTATTGAATTAAATTATCGCCCGAGTGCTGCCGCTAGAAACCTTAAATCGGGGCGTACCGGAATTATCGCAATTGTTGTTCCAGATATTACAAACCCTTTCTTCGCCTCGATCGTTGAAGGTGCAGAGAGCACGGTCGGTGAAGATCGGATGATTCTTCTGGTCAACACTGGAGATTCGCGAGAGCGTGAAGAGAAAGCGTTGAGCCAACTCTTTGGACGAGTCGATGGGGTGATCATGGCTCCTTTGACTGAAGATGAGGAGAGCCCATCATTTTTTAGCCAATTTGGTTTGCCGATTGTCTTTGTTGATCGAGTGACTAAAGATGGTGAAAAATTTAGCTCTGTCCTTACTGATAACGCCAAGGGCGCTCAGATTGCAACCGATTATCTGATCAGTCACGGCCATCGAAAGATTGCAATGATCGGCGGGCCCTGCAGCACTACTCCGGGCAAGAAGCGTGCAGATGGTTACCGTGCCGCGCTCAAAAAGGGTGAGATCACATTTTTGAATGAGTATTTCATCGAGTCAGACTTCTCTGAAGCCGGTGGTTACGCCGCGATGTGCCAATTATTAGAAATTGATGCTCCGCCGACAGCCGTTTTTGTTGCAAATAATCTGATGACAATGGGGGCTCTTCACGCACTCCGCGATCGAGGCGTGAGCATTCCACGTGAAATCTCAATTATTGGTTTCGATGATCTCGAGTGTGCAGAGCTCATTAGCCCTCCACTTACAGTCATCGCTCGAGATGCGCGCCTTCAAGGGTCGCAGGCGATGGATCTGATGATTAAGCATCTCAATAACGGGGGAGCAACCCAACCAGAGCATTCAATGGTCGATGTACAGCTTGTTGAGAGAGGGTCGTGTGCGCTTCCTCGCAAATCGCAAAAGATCCGCTCCAACAAGATAGACCATTGAGTAAACGAGTGATCACTCAAATAATCAAAAGGAGAAATACCGAATGCAGAAGAAACTTCTAGGACGCTGGGGAGTATTTGCAGTAGCTGCAACCCTAGCCGCTTCGGTTGTTACCGGTTGCGGTAGCGATAGCGAAAGCGAAGATGCAGCATCAACAGTTGAAGGCACCATTGGAATTGCCTACAGCCTCGGTGGACGCGATGTTCCAGGCTTTAACCAGCTTGCATACATTGGTGTAGAGCCACTACTTGCAGCAAACGAAAATCTTGAACTCATTGAGTCACAAGATAACCCAACAGCTACAGATGATCAGCGCGCAGAGCGTCTTCGTCTGATGGCACAAAAGGGTGCAAACCCAATCGTTGTAGTTGGCTTCACATATGCCGCTGCACTTGGCAAGGTTGCGCCAGAATTTCCTGATACAACATGGGGCATCGTTGATGACTCATCTGTAACAGCACCAAACGTTCACAGCATTGTCTTTAAAGAAGAAGAAGGCTCATACCTCGTAGGTGTGGCAGCTGCTTTGAAGAGCAAGTCAGGAAACGTTGGATTTATCGGTGGAGTTAATACACCTCTTATCGCTAAGTTTGAAGCTGGCTTCATTGCAGGCGCTAAGGCTGTAAATGCAAAAATCAAGGTTCAGTCAACCTACATCAGCAACTTCCCAGACTTCTCAGGATTTAACGATCCTGCAAAGGGATACGAAGCTGCTAAGGGTATGTACGAGAACGGCGCAGATGTTGTTTACGCAGCAGCTGGCGGAACCGGAACTGGTATGCACAAGGCTGCATCTGAGGCTGGAAAGTGGTCAATCGGCGTAGATGCTGATGAAGCTACATACCCAGCACACGCTGACTACACATCAACAATCCTTACATCAATGCTAAAGCGCGTTGATGTCGGAGTTGGAGCATTTGTAGCGGATGCACTTGCAGGAAACCCAACCGCAGGAGTTAAGACCTGGGGATTTGCTGAAGGTGGAGTTGGATACACAACTACTGGTGGATACATTGATGACCTCACAGGAAAGATCGAAGAGTTCGCAGCAAAGATCGCTTCAGGTGAAGTTGTAGTTCCAACAGATCCAAAGGCATAAGTTAGCTATAAATCAATTAAGTAATGCGAAGTGCGCCGCTGACATGGCGGC
>CAXNHI010000030.1:0-8426 GCA_964202195.1 Candidatus Planktophila sp.
CAAGTGATATCGCGATTTTAACTAGCGATAATGAAGGTATTCCGCTGACTTTGATCCAGGCAGCCCAAGCTTCACTGCCGATTGTGGCAACTGGCGTTGGTTCTATCGGCGACATCGTGGTGCATGAAGTAAATGGATACCTCGTTGAAAGTGAGCCTGCCGCCTTGGTTGATGCGCTGCAGAAGCTAGCTATTGACCCTGTTTTACGCGAAATAATGGGTAAGGCAGGGCGAGAAAGGACCAGTCGTTATTTCTCGCTAGAGAAAATGTGTTCAGATCACACAGAGTTGTATCAGGCTCTCCACAGATAAACGTTATGAAGAGGTGCGATACTAACGTTATGAAACTTACAAAGAAGTACATCGCAATCCCAGTAGTCGCCCTTGTCGCAGCAGCAGCCCTTGCCTTGCCGGCATCTGCTGCCACTCCAGAGCGCTATGTCACCGTTAACGCAGAGGGCATCGTCCAGGTAACTCCTGATGCGGTTCGTCTCAATGCTTCGGTCTCACTCGTAGCTGGTACCAGCGCGCAAGCACTCTCAAAGACTTCGACTGCGGCAGCTAAGGTGCGCGCAGCACTTGTAGCAAAGAAGATTGCAACAAAAGATATTAAGACAACGAGCATCTCTGTCTATCCTGAGTACAACTACACCCAAGATAAGGGTTCAGTTCAGATTGGATATCGCGCTAGCCAAAGTTTTGAAGTAATCGTCCGTAACGCAGCAAGCGCCGGCGCAGTCGTCGATGATGTAGTCGCAGCTGCCGGAGATGATGTGCAGATTCAAGGCGCAACACCATTCGTTCTTGATTCAGCCAAAGCAACAGCGTCAGCACGCGCTGCAGCAGTTACTAATGCGCGCGCAAAGGCAAAGTCATATGCAGAACTCCTTGATGTAAAGCTAGGCAAGGTGACATACCTTGTTGAGAATTCAAGCCCAGTGTCATATTCGCCAATCATGGGTATAGCAAAGGCTGCAGATTCAGGTGCAACTGAGATTGATCTTGGTAATCAAGATGTCACAGTCTCGATCACAATTCGTTGGAGCTTGCTCTAACTCATGGCATATACCAGAAAGCTTGATGCGGCTCTCGATGTGCTCCTACATGACGGGTCTTTGAGCGCCGATCAAGCTGATCTGGTTCGCGCACAATATCAAGCGACAGAAGAGCCAGCCGATTCACGCAAGAGCGTATTAGCCGAGATTGCTGGATACCTGGGTGGTGCATTCGTTGTCATCGCAGTAACGATTGTTACTGCGCGTCAGTGGGTAGCATTCACAGAACTTCAGCGTGGAATCCTCTTTGGCGCGCTTGCGATTACTCTCTTTGCACTAGGCACCTTTGTTGGAACAAGTACTGCAGTGAAATCTCGTTTGGCGGGATTGCTCTTTGGATTAGCCGCGGCAAGTACAACCGGCACAGTGGCAATTTTTGATCCTAACCGCGGTGCGCCAACTATTGCCTTTTTAGCTGGTACAGCTGTTGCGATGATTGGCTATTACATCGTTAAAACTTTTGTGGGCCATGTCGTTCTCTTTGGATACATTTTCATTACTGGAATCATGGCACTTTCTGATCTGATACCAGATGGCGCGGGAATGCAACTATTTGTCGGTGGCTACCTTTTAGCGCTAGGTGGTGCTTGGGTTTACTTCACTTATCGCAAATACCTCGACGGAATTCTTGGGTATTTTTTTGGCGGTGGAACTCTCTTTATCGGAACACAGGTTCTCTTCTTCCAGACAGAACGTTTGATTTCATACCTTTCAATGGTGGCAGTCGCCGGTGCAACAGCATGGCTTTATCTTCGAGTGCATGCATGGCCATTGGTATTAACTGCCGTACTAACAACAACTGTTGGTGTTGGTGAATTTGTCGCGCAAACCTTAGGTGGTTCATTAGGTGCCGCCCTTGGACTCTTTGCAGCAGGTGCCGCCCTTGTCACAAGCTCGCTATTGGCCCTTCGAAATAAGCGAGAAAACCCAGTAGAAGCAGTAGAAATAGAGCAGTAAATCTCGTTTTGGTTTTAGGTCTTATCCACGGGTACGATAGGCCAGCCTTTAACGTCCCCATCGTCTAGGGGCCTAGGACATCGCCCTTTCACGGCGGTAACACGGGTTCGAATCCCGTTGGGGGCACGAAGAAGTGAAAGTTTGGCCCAGTAGCGCAGTTGGTTAGCGCGCCGCCCTGTCACGGCGGAGGTCGCGGGTTCAAGTCCCGTCTGGGTCGCGAGTAGAGAGTGTCCACACACTCTCTACTTTTTACCTTTTATAGAGGTGCACGACTACAACTAAATATTGGCTCGGTAGCTCAGTTGGTACGAGCGCGCGACTGAAAATCGTGAGGTCGACAGTTCGATCCTGTCCCGAGCCACTCTAATTTTTCTTGAAAATATCTGAGCTGCTGAATTAGCCAGCAGAGCCAGAACCAGATGGTCCTGCTTTGCGCTGCACCTGTGGTGCACCACCACTTCGTTGACCACCGCGAATCTTCGATCCTCCGCTTGCGCCACCTGATGAACCTGGGCCTGCGCCTTTATTCTTCTTCGCTTCTAGCGCAGCAGCCATCTTTGCTTTGACATCATCAATTGGGTTAACTGGGTTTTCGTTAGTAGCCATGAGAGCAGTCTACCCCTCAGATGGAATTCTTAAGAAGAATGCGAGTTTTGCGATCCACGCAATCGCTGCGACGGCAATTAACTGCCAACCCAAAGTATCTGGCCAGGTGTAGACCGCAAGCGCGGTTGCGCCATAAAAAGCCGCCATCGCCCAGAGAGTCACCGCTGTGACTTTGCGCGATAGTCCAACGCGCATGAGGCGGTGAGATAAGTGATCGCGACCACCTTGAAACGGAGAGATCCTGCGATGCAAGCGTGAGATAACAGCAACAGTTGTATCCAAAATCGGAGTTGCCATCAAAAGCAATGGGATAGCAAATGATTTCTCCTGCGGAATGATTCCTGGGCTCAGGCGAATAGTCAGCACCGAGATGACAATTCCGAGGAAGAGTGCTCCCGCATCGCCCATATAGATCTTTGCTGGATGGCGGTTCCAGATGAGAAAACCAGCGGTAGCACCTGCTGTGACGATGGCAAGTGCGCTGACCAGAATCTGCTGGCGATCAAAGGCGATAAAGAAGAGAAAGAGTGAGATCACTGCCACGGTACCAGCAGCGCCACCATCATGGTTATCAAAGAAGTTAATGGAGTTGCAGACGCCAACAATCCATAAGACTGAGATTGTGTAATTTAGGAATGTGTTGCCGAAGGCGACACCCATTGTGTCTGTCAGTGTCAAAATTACAGCGACAATAACTCCAGTAAATGTCTGTGCGATCAGACGCGGCCATGGTTGTAGCCCTTTGAGATCATCGATCAGACCCATGGCAGAGATTGCAATCGCTGGGACTAAGACAAAGCTTGCGAGGCGGAAATTCTGCATTGAGAAATCTTCTGCCAGTAACGTTGCGTAGGAAGCACCGACAACACCAATGGCAATTGCAACGCCACCTAAATACGGGACTGGCTCTTTCTGTGCTTTGCGGTCGATCGTTGGTGCATCAACGGCACCGATAGAGATTGCGATCTTGCGCATAATTGGAGTGAGAACTCCGACGAAGACAAATGTCAGCGCACCAAGGAGCAGGTATTTACTGAAGGAGATATCACTCATGAGAAGAACCTAAAATTACTGAGCCTTAAAATAATTTGCGCGAAGATCATCAACCTCTGATTTGCGATAACGACGATGTCCACCAAGTGTACGAATTGAAGTGAGCTTTCCTGCCTTTGCCCACCGTGTAACAGTCTTTGGATCTACGCCAAATAAATCGGCAACTTCGCGTGGAGTCAGGAGAACTTCAGCATCTGGTAGACGACTCATTGCTCTCCTTAGAATTTTCGTTTAAAACGGCGGATAAATCATGTCCGATTTGCCCCGCAATGCACCGAAGTATCCCCGTCTCAAAGGGGTCTTGGCAAGATGGTTGAGGCTAAAAAGCAGTCTCGTACGCCTGCACGCTACGCCAACGCCGCACAAGTCGCTCATATCCCTGGCCGGCAATAGAGCCATCGCCTTCGGCTAATCCGTCGAGGGAGAGGAGGACATCTTCAATTGATGTATCTGCCACGAGTCCATCTTCGCCGTCATTAGTCAGAGCGGTGGAGAGATATCCGGCAAGACCGCCGTAATCAAGTTCGACGAGTGACTCGGGATGAAAAATTTCAAGCCATTCGAGAAGATTTTCAATCTCTTGTTCGACCGGTCCAACACCAAAAGCACCTACAACTGTTTCGTGTGCTTTCATTGTCCGAGCTTTTGCTAGCGCAATTGTGGTGCGCGCTCTGGAAAACGGTCCATTCTGATCGCTTCCGATTTCGCGTTCATTGGGTGTAAATATCGAAAACCATCGCGGTGGAATTACCCATCTCTCACTTAAACTATGCGGAACGAGTTCATCCGCAAAATCCATTCCACTAGTGATTACCTCTTCTAGTGCAGGGGAAACAAAGAAGTGAGATAACGGCGGCGGAAATTGTCCTTTGAAACTTTCTAGCGCAGCCCAACAACGAGTTGCAGTTGACCATGGACAGATATAGCGAGCACCTTCGAGATCGAGAATGTGCGCACCATCTGGTCGCGCGTTCGGTGGCTGTGGAAATATGAGACGCTCTAACGCAAGTCGTTGTTCTTCTTCACGTGAATTGTGATCAGCAGAAAGTGCTTGCCAGCGAAGTCGATCAACGGGATCAAATGCTTCGAGTGGTTCAAATACGCGAAGGGACGCAACGTAAGGTGTCGGAAGCATTGTGGATCGCGCTAGTTACGCACGAGGGATGTAATTGCCTTCGGCGAAGGGATCCTCATCCTCACGATTATCAGTTGTAGGTGCATCACCGTGAAGTTCTTTGGTGAGGCGATCAAGATCCATCTCCTGAGAGTTGTACTTGAGATCGCGGGCTACTTTTGTCTGTTTAGCTTTTGCACGGCCTCTACCCATGGGGCGGCCTCCTTACCAATAGCTTTTATCTGCGTGAGCGCACTTTAGCGCGATTTGTAGCTCCCGGCCAAAGCGGCAGATCCACGCGTGCCGGGGGTGGCTCTGACCTCACCCGCTACCCAAGCGCCCATGCCGCGGGCAGCCAATGAGGCGATGGTGAGCTCGGCTGCGCCCGGATCGACGATGGCGACCATACCGATTCCGGTGTTCCAGGTGCGCTCCATATCTGCCTGCGGAACGCTGGCGATCTGGGCCAGGTATTGCATCTCGTGGGGAAGTGACCAGGTCGAGCGATCATATGTGGCGGTGAGGCCATCTGGAATAACGCGAGCGGTGTTATCTGCCAATCCCCCGCCTGTGATGTGCGAGAAAGTGCGTAAGTTTTCTTTAAGTACTTTGATCAGCGATAAACAATCAAGTGTGTAAATCTCTGTCGGTATTAGGAGCACTTCACCAAGGGTGCGAGCGAATTCGGCGTTATGTGCGGTGATATCAATTTTATGTATGGCAAGAATGTGGCGAACAAGTGAGAATCCATTTGCGTGAATACCGGATGCTGGCATTGCGATTAATAGATCACCTGACTTCACGCGATGAGCGCCAAGTTGTAGGTGAGCATCGATAACACCCGTTGCAGCACCTGCGATATCAAATTCATCTTCGCCGAGTAAGCCTGGGTGTTCTGCAGTTTCGCCGCCCACAAGTGCGGTACCAGCTTTTTCACAACCACGTGCAATTCCGCCAACAATGGCAGCAATCCGTTCTGGGATTAATTTCCCGACAGCGATATAATCTGTCATAAAGAGTGGCTCTGCGCCGCAGACAACTAAGTCATCGACAACCATTGCAACAAGGTCTTCACCGATCGTGTCGTATTTGCCAAGGATCCGTGCAATCTCTGTCTTTGTGCCGACTCCATCTGTCGATGTAGCAAGCAGTGGTTGTTGCATCGACTTCATCGCGCTGGCATCAAAGAGACCAGCAAATCCACCGATGCCACCGACTACTTCTTTGCGAGATGCCTTTGCAATCGATGCCTTCATTAATTCAACGGCGCGATCGCCGGCATCGATATCTACACCTGCATCTTTATATCTGCTCATGGGTTCTGATCCAATATCTCCAGGCGCAATTTACCGTCTGAAAGATCGGTAGGGATAGCGATCGGATATTTGCCTGTAAAGCACGCCGTACATAGCTTTTCAGCCGGTATATGGGTGGCTTCGATGAGGCCCTCTGCGCTGACATATCCCAGTGAATCAGCGCCGATAGATCTGCGAATCTCTTCAACTTCCAGGCCACTGGCGATCAGCTCTGCCCGCGTTGCAAAGTCAATGCCGTAGAAACATGGCCACTTCACTGGTGGACTTGAGATACGGACGTGAATTTCAAGTGCTCCGGCCTCACGCAACATACGAACGATGGCGCGCTGAGTATTTCCGCGCACAATCGAGTCATCAACAACAACAATTCGCTTACCTTCAATGATCTCGCGCAGCGGATTGAGCTTCAAGCGAATACCCAGTTGTCTAATTGTCTGTGATGGTTGAATAAATGTGCGACCAATGTATGAGTTCTTCACAAGTCCTAACCCGTAAGGAATTCCAGATTCTTGAGCATAACCAATTGCAGCGGGTGTTCCAGATTCTGGTACCGGAATTACAAGATCTGCCTTAACTGGTGCTTCGATTGCAAGTTTCTTTCCGATGCGCACTCGCGTAGCATGCACGCTCTGTCCAGCAATTGATGTATCTGGGCGAGCGAGATAGACATATTCAAAGATGCAACCTTTAGGTTCAGGTACTGCCCACATCTGTGAACGAATTCCATCTTCATTAATAATGAGAAATTCACCTGGTTCAACTTCACGGACTAATGCGGCGCCAACAATGTCGAGTGCTGCAGATTCAGATGCGACAACCCAACCACGCTCGAGTTTTCCAACAACAAGTGGGCGTACACCATGGCGATCGCGAGCGGCATACAAAGTATGTTCATCCATAAAGACGATTGAGAAGGCACCCTCTAATAGCGGCAATGCAGCGAGTGCACTTGCCTCAACATTCTTCTCATGTTGCAGACCAATCAGCGCTGTCATAATTTCGGTATCTGTTGTCGCACCGCGCTCATTCTTTGCCGGCGGTTCAAGCTTTGCCACCAATTCAGCGAGATCACCTGTATTCGTCAGGTTGCCATTATGAGCTAAAGCCAGCGTGCCGTACTTAGTTGGGCGCAAGGTCGGCTGGGCATTTACCCAGGTGCTTGATCCCGTGGTGCTATATCGCGTGTGACCAATAGCAAGATTTCCTGGAAGTGTTGCAAGATCTGATTCGGTAAATACTTGTGAGACAAGGCCCATATCTTTAAAGACGACGATGCGATCCCCATCAGAAGTTGCAATACCAGCTGACTCTGTTCCGCGATGTTGCAAGGCATAGAGACCGTAGAAAGTTAACTTGGCAACTTCTTCATCTGGTGCCCAGACACCAAAGACACCACATGCATCCTGTGGCCCTTTATCATCGCCGGGATAGTTGTGATTGAGTAATCCATCGGGGCGGCGGCTCATGAGGAGATCCTATTCTGCAATGGCAAGAGCGCAGATAGATCGGCGCGCGCACCGGATGCGTCAATCAGACCTTCGCCAAGGGCATCTGCCCACTTCTTTTCACCTTGAACAAGAGCTAGCCATGTCTCTGCATCCATCTCGATCACATTTGGTGGAGTTCCTCGCGTATGGGTTGGGCCTTCCCCACATTGCACAGCTGCATATGGCGGGATCCGAACTTCGATCGCACGACCAGGTGAGAGGCGGACGAGTTCTGCCAAAGATGCTTTTACCTGTTCGAGGATGATGGGATCGCGCATTACTTATCCAAATAGTTTCTGGAAGGTAGATGTATGTGCGATGCGAAGTTCAGTAAGTGAAATCTCGATATCATTGATGATAAGTGCGTCTCCGCCTGTAGTGCCCAGATAAGTCAATGTAATATCACCAGCTGCTCCCTTTAACGCTGCTGCCTTCCCTGGCTCAACTGCAACCACAACTCGACCAGGAGTTTCAACTAGTAGATTCATTCCAGGATTTGTCAGAGTAATTGTTACGCCAACATTGTGACGTAAGACCATTTCAGTAAGCGATGCTGTAAGTCCACCTTGGCTTAAATCATGGGCGGCAGTAAATATCTTCTCAGTGCGACCCTTAACCAAGAGCTTGATAAGGCGCATTTCACGCTGCAAATCGGCAATTGGTGCCTGTCCCCCACGCATACCGTGCAGGTAAGCCCATTCAGATCCAGATAAGTTCTCATCACTTGCACCGAGTAAATAAAGTTCAAGGCCAGCACGATCAAAGCTCATCGGTGTACGAGTACGCACATCATCGATGACGCCAAGAACTCCGATGACGGGTGTCGGCAAGATTGCAAC
>CAXNHI010000031.1:0-8040 GCA_964202195.1 Candidatus Planktophila sp.
GTCGTTACTAGCAACTCTTCCCTAGCCTCAGCAAAGATTTTTACCCCTCATGCCGCTAAAGCCGAATTTAAAGATGTTGTTCTAGAAGCATCTGTAATCGCTCAGTACACATTTCTGACTCGCGATCTCATCAATACTCCGCCAAGCCACCTTAATCCAGTTTCCTTTGCAGATCGAATGAACGCTGAGGTGAAGGCAGCAGGCGGAGCTCGCGCAGGTCTGTCTATTACTGTGATGACTGAGACAACTTTAAAGAGCAAGGGCTACGGCGGAATTACAGCAGTCGGCCAAGGTTCAGCTAATCCGCCACGTCTTGTCCGCATCTCTTACACGCCGACCGGCAGAGTAAAACCAGCTAAGCGTTACGCCTTTGTTGGAAAGGGAATCACCTTCGATAGTGGTGGACTTGCACTCAAGCCCGCTCTCGGTATGGAAGCAATGAAATCAGATATGAGTGGCGCCGCTGCAGTCTGCAGCGCAGTCTTAGCAATTGCTGCTCTGAAATTACCTGTCGCAATCGATGCCTGGGCACCGTTAGCTGAAAATATGGTCAGCGACAATGCCACTCGTCCAAGTGACATCATTACTATTTATGGCGGTAAGACTGTTGAAGTTCTTAATCCAGATGCAGAAGGCAGACTTGTTCTTGCCGATGCGTTGCAACGCGCACAAGAAGAGAATAATCTTGATGCAATTTTCGACATCGCAACTTTGACTGGTGCACAAGTTGTTGCACTCGGAACTCGTACAAGTGCAGTCATGACAAATAACGAACCACTCTCAGAAGCATTCCTTGCAGTTACTCAAGGAACTGGTGAGCAGTTCTGGCCAATGCCTCTCCCCACCGAACTTCGTGCATCACTTGATTCACCGGTTGCCGATCTTGCAAATATCGGAGATCGCATGGGTGGAATGCTTGTCGCTGGATTATTCCTCAAGGAGTTTGTCTCTGACGATCTTCCTTGGCTTCATTTAGATATTGCAGGTCCTGCATATAACGATCGCGCAGTCCACGGATACACCCCTGTTGGTGGAACCGGTATTGGTGTCCGGTCGCTCATTGCAGTGGCAAAGGCCCAGATCTAACCCAGATCTAACCTAGGTCGAATCTGCAGGGTGGGCGTTATCTCGCTCTCATTATGTGAGTTGAACACGGTGCCAGTTAGTCATTGAGGGGTCAGACTGGCAAGATATGGGTATAGGCCTTGCGGTCAAGTGAGCAAAGGAGCAGAACTTTCGTGTCTAGCGTTGATCTCGTTGTACTCGGTGGTGGAAGTGGCGGATATGCAGCCGCGCTACGAAGCGCTCAACTCGGACTCTCTGTCGTACTCATCGAAGCGGACAAGCTTGGCGGAACCTGCCTTCACCGCGGATGTATCCCAACAAAGGCGTTGCTGCATGCAGGTGAAGTCGCAGATACAGCTCGGGAGTCATCGCAATTTGGAATTAACGCAACTCTGAACTCGATCGATATGACTGGCGTTAATTCATATAAAGATGGAGTCATCGCCAAATTGCATAAGGGTCTCCAGGGGCTAGTGAAATCCCGAGGCATTACCTACGTTGAAGGCTACGGAAAATTAGTTTCGCGAGATACCGTGGAAGTTAATGGCGTTCGCTACACCGGCAAAAATGTAATTCTGGCGACAGGCTCCTATGCCAGAACTCTTCCAGGCCTTGAAATTGATGGAAAGCGCGTCATTACATCTGATCACGGTACCAAGCTCGATTACATTCCTAAAAGCGTGATTGTTCTGGGTGGAGGCGTCATTGGTTGCGAGTTCGCATCCGTCTGGAAGTCTTTCGGCTCTGAAGTAACAATTATTGAAGGTCTGCCTCACCTCATCGCACTAGAAGATGAATCTTCGTCAAAACTTCTCGAGCGCGCCTACCGTAAGCGCAAAATTAACTTTGAACTCGGAGTTCGCTTTAAGTCTCACACTGTGACTGCCGATGGAGTCACAGTCGAGTTAGAAGATGGTCGCACCTTCAGCGCTGAACTTCTTCTTGTCTCTGTCGGCCGTGGTCCGGTCTCTGCAAATCTTGGATATGAAGAGCAAGGCATCACCATGGATCGTGGATACGTGATTGTCGATGACAAATGCCGCACAAACGTTCCTGGTATTTGGGCAGTCGGTGACCTTATTCCTACCCTGCAACTCGCTCACGTTGGATTCCAAGAAGGAATTCTTGTCGCAGAAGAGATTGCTGGACTCAACCCACCTCCAATTAATTACGATGGCGTACCTCGCATTACTTACTCAGAACCAGAGGTTGCTTCCGTTGGTCTCACAACAGCTCAAGCAAAAGAGCGAGGACATGATGTCGTTGAGCTTAATTACGACTTAGCCGGAAACGGTAAGGCACAGATTCTTGGAACCGCTGGATCAATCAAATTAGTCGGTCAAAAGAATGGCCCAGTTCTGGGAATACATATGGTGGGATCACGCGTTGGTGAGTTACTTGCCGAAGCACAATTGATCTTTAACTGGGAAGCAACAGCAGAAGATGTTGCGCCACTTCTGCACGCACATCCAACAATGTCTGAAGCTATGGGCGAAGCGCACATGGCTCTAGCCGGCAAACCGCTTCACGCACACGGATAAAGGGAGAACACCAATGACATTCTCTGTAAAAATGCCAGCACTTGGCGAGAGCGTGACTGAAGGAACTGTTACGCGTTGGCTGAAGGCTGAAGGCGATCACATCAATGTTGACGAACCACTTCTTGAAGTATCGACTGACAAGGTAGATACCGAGATCCCTTCACCAGTTTCAGGAACACTCTCAAAGATTCTTGTGCAAATTGATGCAACTGTTCCAGTCGGAGCAGATCTTGCAATTATCGAAGATGGCGCTGCGGCCCCTGCTCCAGTAGCAGCACCGGTTGCTGCTCCAGTTGCCGTTGCTCCGGTTGCAGCACCTACCCCACCACCAGTTGCTGCTGCACCAGTTGCTGCTGCACCGGCTACGAGCGGCACCATTATTGCGATGCCGGCACTTGGCGAGAGCGTCACTGAAGGAACAGTTACGCGTTGGCTCAAAAATGTTGGCGATAGCGTTGCAGTAGATGAGGCTCTTCTTGAAGTTTCGACAGATAAGGTCGATACAGAAATTCCATCTCCAGTTGCCGGAACTCTTATCTCGATCGATGTTGCAGTTGATTCCACTGTTCCTGTCGGTGCACGTCTTGCAGTAATCGGTGGCACTGGCGCTGTTGCAGCTCCCGTTGCTGCGCCGACACCACCACCAGTTGCGGCACCTGTCGCTCCAGTAGTGGCAGCCGCCCCAGCACCAGTAGTTGCTGCTGCACCTGTCGCACAGCCACAAGATTCTTATGTCACACCGATTGTTCGAAAGCTCGCATCTGAACTTGGAGTAAATCTTGCGACAGTAAAGGCAACAGGTATTGGTGGGCGTATTCGCCGTGAAGATGTTGAAGCTGCTGCCAAGCCAGCTGCCGTAGCACCAGTTGCGACAACTGCTCCATCTGCACCACGCACATCTTCACCAGTTGCAACTTCACCGCTACGCGGAACGACAGTCACAATGTCTCGACTTCGCAAAGTTATTGCTGCACGAATGGTTGAATCTCTTGCAGTGTCAGCACAGTTGACGACAGTGGTTGAAGTAGATGTAACAAAAATTGCACGACTTCGTGATCGCGCTAAGGCATCTTTTGAAGCCCGTGAAGGAGTCAAACTCTCATTCCTTCCATTCTTCTCAGTTGCAGTGTGCGAAGCCCTGAAGCAACACCCCGTTCTTAACTCATCCGTCGAAGGCGATCAGATCATGTACCACGGTGCCGAGCACCTTGCTATTGCAGTCGATACCGAGCGAGGGCTATTGGTTCCAGTTATTGCGAATGCAGGCGATCTCAACATGGGCGGCGTTGCACGTAAAATCGCAGATCTTGCAGCCCGCACTCGCGATAACAAGGTAAATCCTGATGAACTCAGTGGTGGAACATTTACGATCACCAACACAGGTTCACGTGGCGCACTCTTTGATACTCCAATCATTAATCAACCTCAGGTTGCAATCTTGGGCCTAGGTGCAATTGTTAAGCGTCCAATGGTTGTCCGCGGAGAAGATGGCGGAGAGACAATTGCAATTCGTTCGATGGTCTACCTCGCACTTTCATATGATCATCGCGTTGTAGATGGCGCAGATGCTGCTCGATTCCTTGTCACTCTCAAAGAACGTCTCGAAGGCGGCTCATTTGAGTCTGATCTAGGACTCTAATGTCTGCACTCCCTCAGCGCATTGCTGTCACTGGCGCATCCGGTTTAATCGGAAGTGCGTTAGTTGGTCACCTCAAGAGTGAAGGTCATACAGTCCAGCGCCTTGTACGCCGACTGCCTGTCTCCCCCGATGAAGTGCAATGGGATCCAGCAACAGGTTATGTAGATACCGCAGCTCTTGCCGGAGTAGATGCAATTATTCATTTAGCAGGGGTCGGTGTTGGCGATAAGCGTTGGAGCAAAAAATATAAATCACAAATTCTTAACTCTCGATTACTTGGAACAGAGGCAATCGCAAAGGCTGTTGCTGAACTCAAGCCTCAGGTGTTCATAAGTGCCAGCGCGATTGGTTGGTACGGCGAATCTGGCAATAGAGCCGTAGTTGAAAGTGATCGTGTAGGCGATGATTTCCTCGCCGCGGTATGTCGCGAGTGGGAAGGTGCAGCAGATATCGCAGCAGGAGTTCGCACCGTAAAGCTTCGTACAGGATTAGTTCTGGATCCAACTGGTGGCGCACTCGGAAAGATGCTTCCCCTCTTTAGGTTTGGCCTTGGTGGAAAGCTTGGTTCTGGAAAGCAATGGTGGTCTTGGATCACACTCCACGATGTCCTCCGTGCGATTACCTTTGCACTCGAAAATCCAATCGAGGGTCCTATAAATCTGACATCACCAAACCCAGTAACAAATCAAGAATTTACAGCAGCGCTTGCTCGCGCCATGCATCGTCCAGCGCTCTTTCCAGCTCCTGCATTTGCACTCAAGATCGCTCTTGGTGGGTTTTCATCAGAGGTGTTAGGTTCGAAGAAAGTTATTCCACAAAAACTTATCGATGCTGGCTTCACATGGGATTATCCTCATGTCACATCGGCACTTGACGCTCTTATAGAGAATTAATCAGTTCAAGGGCAGCAAGTCGCCCTGATGCAAATGCTCCGTTTTGTGACGCTGCACTTAAGTAATCTCCAGCACGCCATACACCTGGCCTCACCTGAAGCGATTGTGCATGCGAACGGCCAGGAGCGAAAAGTGGAAGTGCGTTTTTGATGTCGTACTTTGCAACGAGCTCCCAACCTGCTGTATCAACACCCCAGAT
The DNA here is from genome assembly GCA_964202195.1 of Candidatus Planktophila sp. Classification (GTDB taxonomy): domain Bacteria; phylum Actinomycetota; class Actinomycetes; order Nanopelagicales; family Nanopelagicaceae; genus Planktophila. The sequence goes on from CAXNHI010000031.1 coordinate 5,338, forward strand.
CAAAGAAAGGTGACGTCTGACTTCAGATTCAGATGCATGACCAAGTGATGTACTGGAGAAGAGAATCCGATCAACAGGGGCACTCAAGGGCAGAAGTTTTGAGATAGCAATTGAATTGATAATTGCACCGCGAGCCAATCCATCTACTCGTAAGGTTGAATCGCAATCAACTACGTCAGGTGTTGAGTGGAACCACGTTGTACAGCTCACACTCTCTCCAACCTCTTCAATATCAAGAAGCTGTGCAGCTGTGATTTGATCGGTTGCAACAATAATCGCCCGGGCTGCAATAACTCCCTTCGAAGTATTGAGCTCTAAACCTGTAATTGCATTTACCTGAACGCCAGTCTCGATGGAACCTATCTCGCCTGCGAGAACTCGAGAGAGCTCGCCCGCACCACGTGCTGGCAGGCCAGGTGCACCCGAAACAAAACCCTTGATAATCTCTCGACCGCTGACAGAATCAACGCGGGCAGGCTGGGCCAGGAATACTCCTGTCAAAAATGGTTTAAGGACTCGTGTGTAGAGCTTGTTGCAGCCCGCCGCCAACAACTCACTCTCCACGTTAGATCCATGTGTAGATTTTGAAAAGAGATACTTCAGAAATGAGATTTTCTCTCGCAAACTCCCTGACTCGCTACGAAGTGCGGAAAAGAAATACTTACGCGGATCTCCGAGACGCACTGAAAATCCATCCAGTGCAATGTCAACTGCACGAGGTGCGTAGCGAAAATCTAGTTTGTTGACGATATTAAGTGCATCAACTTCAGGGTATCTAGCATTAATCAACTGAAATCCACGATCAAAGCGATATCCATTAATCTCGTCCGTTTGTACACGCCCACCGACACTTGTTGACGCCTCCAAAACGCGAACATCGATGCCGGCCTCGTTCAACAATTTCGCCGCCGATAACCCTGCAAGGCCTGCGCCAACAACTACGACAGGCAGAGAACTATCGGACACTTAGCGCACGCGCCTCTTCAATGATCTCAGCTACGCGCAACGCATCGGCAAGTGAGACAGGGGCTGCAGAACCACTCTCTATCGCCACTTTCACCAGCGTGTAGAAGGCGGCGTAATTTCCGGAGACGCTATCAACTGGGAAAACTTCTTCTCCCTTATGAATCGTTGCTCTGTTTGTCATAGGTGTTGACCATGAACCGCCAAAAGGAATCTCTCCAGAGCGAAGTGCATCCTCTTGAGGATCTAGTTCGTTGATCACGAGTGCACCCTTGCTACCAAGTAATCTCACACGAGGTCCTGGTGCTCCGCTTACTGCTGAAGCTGCTAAATACGAGTCGACGCCAGAGTCATGCTTGAGCGTTACGGTCACGTCGTCATCGGCTCCGCCGCGAATAGACCGCACGCTGGCGCTTACAACTTGAGCAGGACCGAAGTAATCAAGTGCGGTAGAGATCAAATGTGATTGCAGATCTAGCAGTAGACCGCCGCCATCTTCAGGAGAGAGATTCTCACGCCATGATGCGAGATTGCGATCTGGGCGGAATCGTTCAAAGCGACCATCAAATCTAAAAGGTTGACCTAATTCACCACTCATTAACAACTTCTTAATGGTCAAACTATCGCTATCCCATCGGCGATTAAAGAATGTTGTGAGTAGCGTTTTATTCTTCTCAGAAAGTTCGATCATCTCCTTTACTTCAGCAACACTTCGCCCCATCGGTTTATCAACCACTGTAGGAATCTGACGTTCTAGCGCTGCACGAGTTTGAGGTAGGTGTGCCACGTTACTTGATGCGATCACAACCAAATCAAGACCCGAGTCTAAGAAAGCATCTAGCTCTGAAAATATCTGCGCGTCTGGGAAATCACTCTTCACCTGTGCGATTCGCTCTGGATTTGAAGTCAGGATTGATGCGACTTCATAGCCGCAGCCCTTAAGGAGCGGTCCGTGAAAAACACGACCAGCCAATCCATATCCTGAGATTCCAACGCGCACTGACCAGCTCCTAGCAATTCATGATTCATAATTAGCAAGAAGGCAAGCCTACCTTTAGGCTGGGGCCGTGCCAGTTGTCGACTCAGCAATCTCACACTCTCCCATCGCTCTCAAGCTAGCGGGTGTGATGAAATATATGGAAGCCCTCGAATTACAACGTTCACTACACGGCGAAATTGCTGAAGGTCAGAGAGAGAACACTCTCGTTTTAGTTGAGCATCCTTCTGTCTATACAGCGGGCAAACGCACGCAGGATCACGAACGTCCTCACGATGGAACACCAGTAATCGATGTAGACCGCGGTGGAAAGATTACGTGGCATGGTCTTGGGCAATTAGTTGGGTACCCGATTGTTCGACTTGCAAAACCAACAGAGTTAGTTGGATTTGTTCGCGAAATCGAATCCGCCCTTATCGCAACATGTTTAGAACTTGGACTTAAAGCCACTCGCGTTGAAGGTCGCTCCGGAGTCTGGGTTGCAGATAGCAAGGGCGAACGCAAGATTGCAGCCATCGGGATCAGGGTTGCCCGCGGGGTCACCATGCATGGCTTTGCACTCAATGTAGAGCCCGATCTGAGCGCATTTGAAGTGATAATTCCGTGTGGCATAGAGGATGCAGCCGTCACATCACTTGCCCTCGAACTCGGCCGTAGTATTAGCATCGATGAAGTTCTTCCAGTAGTCGAGAAATATATGTATGAATCTCTAGCGAAGGTGAGCAGATGACAACACATCCTGA
>CAXNHI010000032.1:0-8028 GCA_964202195.1 Candidatus Planktophila sp.
TGGGTAGATAAAGTTCTCAGATGAAGTGGATCTTTGGATTGGTCGTCGCGCTGGCATCTCTTACCGCCTGCGCGCAAACCACGACCTTGGATGAATTCTCTGCATTTCAGGAGTTATCTGATGGTAGCTGCAACAGCGGGCAGAGCCAATTTATTGAGGAACATATCTCGGGGCAGATCGCAGCTTTTTCAAAAGCGGATTGGGAGAGCGCATACTCTTTCGCCTCTCCAGGATTTCGCAAGGCTATTGGTATCGACCAGTTTATTTCTATCATCGGAGCCCAATATCCGATGCTGATTAACAGTCAGAGTGTTCAATTCAGTGATTGCACTCTGTTAGGCGATGAGATAACGCAGATTGTGAGCGTTACCAGCGAAAATGAAATCTTTGGACTTCGCTACTCGCTATCTTTCGACGGCAAAGAACTTGGTATTGAGTCGGCATCGCCGATTTTGGCGGAATCGCAAACTACAATCTAAAAGTCAACCTTTTATGTGGTTGCAGGAGAGATCTCCGGGAACCAGACCAGAGCTTCATCACGGAACGGACCTTCCGCCTCTAGCTGACAGAAAATTCCAGTTGTTCCCATCGTTACGCGATGGATCAAGACATATTCGGCTGGAAGATTGAGTTGGAATCCAATCTTTGCCGTTGGGTTACGTGGGTCGCCAACGCGTGCGCTCTGATCACGGAGCCACTCACGTGAATATTGAAAGGTTGGGGTGCGTAGCGGTTCTACAAGTGGCAGAAGGAATTCAAGAACCATCTCTGGATCGACATCAACTTCAGGAAGAATAAATCCATCCTTTTTGAATCCGTCATATAGTGCTTGTGCATTGTCATCGAGTGCGTGCTTCAAGAGATTCTTAAATGGTTCCGGGAATCCATTGGGCAAACGGTTACATGCACCGAAATCCAAGACACCGATGCGACCATCTGCAAGCAACCTGAAGTTTCCTGGATGAGGATCGGCGTGCAATAACCCAGCACGCTCTGGGCAGGTGAAGTGGAAGCGAGCGATGCGAATTCCTGCCGCATCACGCTCTGCCTTCGTTCCGCTCTTAATTACCTGCGATAGAGGTTTTCCTTCAAGCCACTCGGTAACAATCACTTTCGTGGTTGCAGTGACAACTCGTGGAATCGCGATATCTGGATCATTTTCATAAGCGGCATAGCAGGCTCGTTGTGCTTCAGCTTCATACAAGTAATCAACTTCTTCAATGATGCGTGCACGAAGTTCCTCCATGAGAGGTTTCATATCAACGCCCGGAAGTACTAGACCAAAGATTTTTGAGAATCGCTGAATCTGATTGAGATCACTCACCAAAGCTTCTGCAGCCCCTGGATATTGAATCTTTACCGCTACATCTGTTCCATCTTTCCAAACGGCGCGATGCACCTGACCGATAGATGCCGATGCAGTTGCTTGATCTTCAAAAGAGATGAAGTTATCGCGCCAATCATCGCCGAGCTCTTTTGCCAAAACTTTATGGACAACTTTTGCTGGAAGAGGAGGCGCGGACTCTTGTAATTTGGTGAGAGTTTCACGATAAGGCTTTGCAAACTCTTCTGGCAGTGCTGCTTCAAAAACACTAAGTGCTTGGCCGAACTTCATTGCTCCGCCCTTGAGTTCACCAAGGACTTTAAAGAGTTGTTCTGCAGTTTTTTCTTGAATATCGGCGAGGACGACAGAGGAAGATTGACCGACGAGTTGTTTTCCAATTCCTAAAACACTGCGACCTGCAATACCGACAGGAATTTTGACCATGCGTGCAGAGCGAGCACCCGTAGTACTTGGAATCTTTACCTCTGCCGGTTTCTTAGCCACGCGCCAATCTTGGATGCAATTGAGAGAAAGTGCCAAATGAAAATATGTGACGAGGGGGAGAGATGATCCATTTCACACGACTAGAGCCACACGACTAGAGCCACACGACTAGAGCCACACGACTAGAGCCAATGACACCCACATGCAGGGTTGCGAGCTACAGGGATCAGAGAACTCTCGCTGAGTGCAAGTGAATCAACTGTCATATATGCCCCTGTGAGATCAGATTTACTCGCATCAATGCGTTGGAGAATAAATGAGGCAATCAATCCCGCAAGATAGTGAGCTACGAATACCGGCATCTCTTGATTGTCTGAGCATTCTCCGATGAGCACTTTATCTGCCGTAACGCTGGGACTACCAAATACTTCATCAATGGAAATATTTCGACAACGTGTGCACGGAGTCTTTCCAGGTTGAACAAGTGGGCCAATCACGCACTTGCCACCATCTGGTGGAGTAATGACAAGGTGTTCTTGCCCGGCAGACATCCACTGCGAAAGTAACTGTGTATCCATCGCTCCGATATGAATCTTGATATGTCTTTCCGGTGGCTCGCCATCAAGCTCCTGCGCACTTTCTAGCCTTTCAATGGGAAAGAGCGACAGTTCTTTTCCGAGATCTTCCATACGCTGTTTGTAGGACTGACCTACATCGGTAGATCGAATAAATCCTGCACTGAGATCTGTATCGATGATGAGTGGATTGTGCGAGCGCGTACCTAGCGCAAAGTGAGTGTAGGTCACTCCACTTGAGAGCAAAATTCCATAGAGCAAGGTTGCAATGCGATCGCTTCCATAAATTTCTATACGAACATTCTGTCGCGCATTGATAATCGATGCCCCTGAATCGCGCACTCCAGGAAGTAATCGCGTATGCGAAAGTTCTGGAGCCACACGTTTCTGTAATTGCGAAAAAGCGGCATCAGGCAAGATGTCGCGACGTTTATGTTTTGCAACGGATTGAAAGCGAGTGGTCACAGATAAAATAGATGGCGAGGTTTCAAGAAATTCGTGCTCTTCTAAGTTCCACACAAGTTCGCGAAATTCATCGGCTGACATTCCACAGCTTTCGGCGATATCAATCTCATCTCCATGACTGCTGCTGAGGATTTCTAACGCCCGTACATAACCCTTCTCCGGAATCGCAAAGGATGAGCGAGCTGTTCCGCAGCGCAATCCGATCGGAGTGCGGTAGATACTGATGCCCTCTTTCAGGCGAAGGTGGCTCTTGCTTGTAATCTCCTGCGATGTATGAGTTGTCATGGGCGGCAGGGTTGCACCGCGCGCAGGGTGCACCTGCAAATACTCCACATCGATCACCCACGTGCGAGTTCGTGGTTACGTTGCGTAGATAAAAGAATTCACCCCGTATAAGCGTTGGCATACACGGAGTGAACCTGTAAATCTATTACTCACCAATTCCAGCTGAACGAAGCCTGACTATGGCTAGTAGATATGGTGCGGGATTGCCGTGCTTTTTCGAGTTATTGCGCCTTACCGAGAATACGGTTAACCGTAGTTCCGCAAACAGGGCACTTGCCCTTTGCCATGCGGCGACCTGAATCCGAGATATGAACCATGCCCTCGAAGTCACGCTTCGCTTTGCACTTTACGCAGTAAGCGTCACCCTTGTAAGCCTCATTTGTCTCTGCCATTTTTCTGCCTCCTATCGACGTATGCGCTAGGAGCGCACTCGTTCAGGCTTGACGATACTCCCGCTCACGCTCAAAGTGGGCTCAATCGGGGGAGTTTTACGCCAGTTTCTATCCCAATTTTTTGAGCTCAACGGGGGCGGCCAGCGCCCTCTCCGCCGCCTCATAGCCATCGAGATAGGCGCTAGCGAGCTCGCCATCGGGAAAGCGGGCCAGAATCTCAGTGAACTCCTCGCCATGGTCGCTATGGGCGAGATGGATCGCTTCGTGGAAGAGGACGTAATCCAGGGCGTAATCAGGGGCGAGCTGGAGGCGATCTGAGATCCGGATCGTGCGATCCACGCTCGTACACGAGCCCCAGCGCTCGCGCATGGAGCGCCAAGCCACACTTGCCGGGCGTTGGGTGATCTCAGGAGCCCATTGGCCGAGGAGCGCATCGATCCGTTCGGTCAAGATGCTCTCGGATGGGGTCTTGGCAGCTTCTTGGCTGCGGATCTTGGCGATCATCTCAGGGACCATGGCGCGCTCATCGGCCTTGCTCATGCTGGCAGGGATCGAAATCACGATCCGCCCACCTTGGCGATAGGCCGAGAGGTTTCGCTTGCGACGCTTGGAGCGGATCACGATGATCTCTCCCTCATCAATTCCAGGAAGCATCTGGTCTGGGAAATCAAGACCGCTGGAGAACTCATTCTTCACGAGATAAAAGTACTCGTACTTACCTCGCAATACGGATTAGACCCTCGGGCGTGCAAGGAGCTCTTGTCGATGAGAAACCTCAAGTCGGCCTCGAGGTTGAGAGGAGATGAATAGTTGCCTATAGTTAAAAAACTATCTCGTGTCAATGCAAAATGCATTTGATTTGCGCGCTCGTTCACCGTACTTTTTGACTACGAAGTCCTCGGATAACCGTTTCATATCTGCAAGGGGAAGGCAGATATTTAATGTGTGCCCGGGGACTTCGCTTTTCCCCTGAGTGATTTTGTGGACTAGGGATTACTTAGGGAGTTAGAGAAGCCCTGAGAGATCATCGGGAATCTCTGTCGATGAGATAAAGGCCGATGGATTGTGTAGGTCATCTGCTGTCGGAAGAATTCCAGCCCAGATTCCATCGCGCTTATCTATTGATTGCTCCTCGCGAATAGCTTTCCAAAATGCGCTCGCCTCGCGAGTTAATCGTGGTGAGACTTCAAGGCCTAATAGTGTTGCAAAAAGTTGTTGCGCCGGAGTCGATGATGCGCGACGACGACGTTGGGTTTCGCGAAGCTGTTCAATATTAGGAATGCGATCTCCAGCAGCTGTAGTCACAACATCATCAGACCAGCCATCGATCAGAGCAAGAACTGTCTCTAATTTTTCAAGAGCTGCTTTCTGTTGTGGTGATTCTTCCGGTGAGAAAATTCCATTATTTAATTCAACGTTGAGATTAATCTGGCTATTCATCGGCTGGCTTGGATCAAAGTTATTCATCGCCTCCTCCGCCTGGCGTTGAATAGCGTCAAGATCGATGCGGATGCCGCGGCCATATTCGGTGATTGTGCTTTGGATATATGAGACCAGCCATGGGTTATAGGCAAATAAACGTGCAACCGCGCTCTCGCGAAGTGCGTGATAGATAAAGACTTCTGATTGCGGGATCTCAAGATCGGCAGCCCAGGCAGCTATATTCTCTGGAATTAACACGGGGCGTGCAGGATCAAGAATCGGCAAGCCCGCATCGTGGGCGCCAGTAACAGTTGCGGCGAGAGAACCCACTGATTGCCCCAGTTGAGTGGCGACCATCGATCCAATAAATGTGCGCAGTAGCCCACCGATTGCTTCAAGTGGAATCTGGCTACCTTCGCCTTCGCCTTGATCTTGGGCTTGTTCGCGGCCGGCTTGAGCCAAGAGATCTGTCATCGCCTCAAGGAGGCCTTGTGCAAGAGGTGCAATATCGCGATGCCATCCAGCGATTGTGAGATCGACCCAATCTGCGCGATTGACTGCAGATGCGTGGGTGGGCGAAAGAGCTGATGGAAATGTTGTCGCTTCGTTGAGCCAAATTTCTGCGATCTCATAAGCACTTGCTACAACGCCTTGATCGCGCGTGCTCAGTGGTGCAACGCCATGAGCTGTAACAAATTTCTTTGCAGTCTCACGAACTGTTGCAAGTGGCAACGGATCATTTGATGCACCTTGTGGTCCAAGACCAAATCCTGGCATTCCTGGCATATTAGAAAACATCGCGGTGAGATTTTCTGGTGACATGAATTGCAAGTTATCCATGTTCTCCAATCCTTCAAGGGGAATTCCCAGCTTTTCAAATTGCTCGCGCATCTGTTCTTGAATCGCACGGAGCATCTCGTTGAAATCTTCAGGACCACTGTGATCACCTGATCCATCGCGACTTCCATCATCAGGACCATCTGGGCCGTTAGGCGGTGTAAATCCAAAAGGAGTCATCGATCTCCACCATCCCCTTCATATCTACTTTAATTTTAACTCTGCACATCTTCGTAGTAGTAGAACACGGATACTTGCCAATTTCTTCCCAGCACCCCACCCGAATTATCGAAGGGTGCTCGTGCGAGAAAACCAGTACGCTAGGGGGATGTCCAATGCATTCTTGGCGCTCATCTGGTGGGTAGTTCCCGCGGCTGGTCTTATTGGCGCTCTCGGATACGTCCTCTGGGTGACTCAATTTAAAGATAAGTATGAGACTGAGACCTCTCGTTCGGTCACACAGTTCCAGAAATTCCAAGGTGCATTTCGTGAGGCCGAGACTGTGACCTACGTAGATGAGAGCCTGGAGAATTCTGAAGGACGGGACAAGTAAGTCACGTGTTACGTTTTTCTCGTATTCCTCGCTTAACCCGCCTTCCCCGATTTTCCAGAACCCTTGTCACGCTCTTCTTTGTAGCTGGCTTTCTCTCACCACTTCAATTTGTGGCAATCGCACCCGGAACTCCGCAAGGAATTTTTCCTGAAATTGTTTCACTCCCAAAGAAGAGTAAAGCAACCAGCTATCCCATCGACGGCCAGTTCTATCTCTTAACAATTCGTATCACAGCACCCGGTGGTTACGTTCCTGGAATCGAGATGCTCTACCGATGGGCACGTACGGATCAAGTTGTTCTGCCAACGAGTGTGATCTATCCACCTGGAGTCACATCTGAGGAAGAAGAGAAACAATCGAAGGCAGAGATGAAGGGCTCTCAAGATTACGCGCGCACGATCGCACTTGATTACCTCACGCGCACATATCCAGATCGTGGATTTGAAACACTTACTTCACAAGATATTTCAATTGCAGTCAAGAGAACCGGCGGACCCAGCGGTGGCATGATCTTCACCTTGGCAATTATCGAAATGCTCACCAAAGAAAATCTTCTTCAGGGTCGATCAGTTGCAGGCACTGGAACAATTGAGAAAGATGGCTCCATCGGAGCAATCGGAGGGATAGAAGAGAAAATTGTGGCGGCAAAGCGAGCCGGAGCAGACCTCTTCCTCGTCCCGAAAGCCAACTGCTCAGAACTTTCTTCTATCCCTGAAGGCATGACCGTGGCCGCTGTGGGCACTATTGGTGAGGCTGTCGCGGCCCTAAATTCGAAGAGTCCTAAGGGTTGCGATAGTTTAGGAGCATGAATCAACTGCGCAAACCGCTCAATATCACCATCGGTATCATCGTTGCTCTTGGCGTTGCAATCTTTAACTCAAGTGGCTTCTACATCGATTGGCTCTGGTTTAAATCTGTCGGGTTTACATCAGTCTGGAGCACAGTTCTCACAACCAAGATCACGCTCTTTGTAGTTGCTGGTCTTCTCACCTCACTCTTTATCAGCACAAACATATTTATCGCTTATCGCACAAGACCGATGTATGTCCCAATGACAGTTGAAGCAGATAACCTCGAGCGATATCGCGGACAAATTGAGCCGATTCGTCGTTGGGTATTTCTTGGAATTATTTTTGCACTGATTTACTTTGGTGGAAGCTCAGGCGCAGTCTTCTGGTCAACCTGGCTGCAATTTAGAAACGCAACGCCATTTGGAATTACAGATCCACAATTTGGTTTAGATATCTCATTCTTTGCATTCAAGTTGCCGATGTATCAGGCACTCATCAGCTGGGGAATCTCGCTCGTACTCATCTCAACTGTTGCAGCAGTTGCTGTTCACTATCTCTACGGTGGAATTCGCCCACAAGCACAGACCGAGCGCACAACAACTGCAGCTCGTGTTCAGATTTCAGTTCTTTTGGGTTTCCTTGTATTACTCAAGGCGGTTGCTTATTGGTATGACCGTTTCGCACTTGCACTTAAAGAGAATCGCTTGATCACGGGTATGACATTTACAGATGTCAACGCACTTCTTCCAGCTAAGGCAATCTTGGCTGCGATTGCACTTGTCTGCGCACTTCTCTTCTTTGCAAATATCGTGCGCCGCTCATGGTTACTTCCAACAGCAGGTACCGCGCTCCTTGTGATCTCATCAGTACTTATCGCTGGACTTTACCCAGCTGCGATTCAGCAGTTCACAGTAAAGCCATCTGAATCTTCAAAGGAAGC
>CAXNHI010000033.1:0-7923 GCA_964202195.1 Candidatus Planktophila sp.
GCTCGGTAGGCCATGGAGTGACCATCAATGAGAAGGAGTCTCTTCTCGTTCTTAGCCATGACCCATATCTTAGGTATAAACTCCTCAACTATGACGCAACCAAATTTCCTTGACATTCTTCGTGAGCGCGGAGGCGGAGCACTCGATAAAAAAATGGGGATCGAAATTCTTGAGGCCTCCCCTGAACGTCTTGTTGGACGGATGCCAGTAGAAGGAAATACTCAACCGTTTGGCCTGCTTCACGGTGGTGCCAATGTTGTGCTGGCTGAATCACTTGGCTCAGTAGGCACACATTTACATGCAGGTCCTACTCGCCGCATAGTCGGGGTCGATATCAATGCGACTCATCACAAGTCCGCGAAATCTGGATTTGTAACCGGAGTTGCTACAGCGGTATCACTCGGCAAAACGCTCTGTGTCTATGAAATCGTAATCACAAATGATCAGGGACAGCGCACATGCAGCGCACGCATTACCTGCATGATCTTGGCAGAACGCTAAGTTAGTGAGCGCCAGTTCCCAAATATGCTTCACGAACAGCAGGGTCATTAAGTAGATCCGCAGCTGCTGCTGTTTTAACAACATTTCCAGTCTCAAGAATGTAAGCACGATGTGCTCTCTGGAGGGCCTGCTGTGCATTCTGCTCAACAAGCAAGATTGTTACACCCTGTGACTTATTGATCTCAGTGATAATACGGAAAATGTTAGCAATCATCTGTGGCGCAAGACCCATTGAAGGTTCATCGAGCAAGAGAAGCTTTGGGCGAGCCATAAGAGCTCTACCGATAGCAAGCATCTGCTGTTCTCCACCTGAAAGCGTTCCGCCATCTTGGAATGCGCGCTCTTTGAGTCGAGGAAAGAGTTCATAGACCATATCAAGATCTTCATCCATCTCGTTCTTACGATTCTTGCGATGGAACTTACCCATTTCAAGATTTTCGAGAACAGTCATACCTGGGAAGATTCCGCGACCTTCAGGTGCCTGTGAGATGCCAAGGTTTACTCTCTCGTGAGCCGGCATCTTGGAAATATCTTTACCGTCAAAAATGATTGAGCCCGATGAGACCCCACGAAGGCCAGAGATGGTTTTGAGAGTTGTTGTCTTTCCTGCACCATTTGCACCAATGAGTGTGACAATCTCGCCTTGATTAACGTGGAAAGAGATTCCCTTAATTGCTTCGATCTTGCCGTAATGAACTCTGAGGTCTTTTATCTCAAGATGCATCTGCGGGTACTCCTAGATAGGCCTCGATTACGCGTGGGTCTTTCTGAACTACTTGTGGTGAGTCGTCAGCAATTTTTGAACCGAAGTCCAGAACTACAACTCGATCTGAGATTCCCATGATCAGTGACATGTCATGTTCAATAAGCAAAATTGTGTAACCCGCATCGCGAATCTTCTTAATAGTCTCTGCAAGAGCGACTTTCTCCGATGGATTAAAGCCCGCTGCTGGCTCATCTAATAGAAGGAGTTTTGGTTGTGTTCCTAGCGCGCGAGCAATCTCGAGTCGACGCTGATCGCCGTAAGGAAGATTTCGTCCAAGTTTGTGAGCCACGTGATCGATACCCATGAACTTAAGAAGTTCCATCGCCTTCTCTTTATTAGCTTTCTCTTCACGACGTGAACGTGGGAGCCCAAAGAGTGAACCGACAAAACCTGATTTGCTACGAACATCGCCGGCAGTCACCACATTTTCAAGTGCTGTCATCTCTCCAAAGAGGCGGACATTCTGAAAGGTACGAGCGATGCCTGCCTCTGTAATTTGCCAACGCTTTTTGCCGACCACTGAGATTTCACCGTTAAATACGATATCTCCTTTGGTTACCTTGTAGACGCCGGTAACGACGTTAAATACGGTTGTCTTACCAGCACCGTTGGGTCCAATCAGAGCGAGAATTTCACCTTCATTGACATGAAGATTGACATCACTGAGTGCAGTGACGCCACCAAATTGCATCGTAACGCCTTTAAGTTCGAGTATTTTTTTCATGATTGTAAGGACTTCTCTCTCTTCTTACGAGGCAGGATTCCGTCAGCTCGAACGTTCATCATGACTACCAGAACGAGTCCGAAAATAAGTAGGCGGGCATCTGAGATAAATCGAATTCTCTCCGGAAGGTAGGCAAGGATTACAGCGCCAGTTATTACGCCCCAGATATTTCCCATTCCGCCAAAGACTACGCAGGCGAGAATCAAGATAGAGGTGTTAAGTGTGAACATTTCAGGGGCAACGAACATAGATTTCGCTGCGAAGACCACTCCACCTGCGCCACCAATGGCTGCACCGATCGCAAAAGCCCAGATCTTGTATTTGAGTGTGCGAACTCCCATGAGATCGGCGACATCTTCATCCTGTCGAATACTCTCCCACGCTCTACCAGGGCGACGAGAAGAGAGGCGACGAATCATCCAAATCACGATAAAGATCAGGAATAGGACGGTCCAGTAATACGCCTTCTGGTTCTGCAAGGTGTATTCAAGAGAGAGAAATTTAGGCGGTGTAGGAATATTTGCAATTCCGTTTGGACCACCAATTGACATGGTGTTAAGTGCCACGATTCGAACAATTTCACCGAAGCCGAGAGTAACGATGGCTAGGTAATCTCCTCGTAGACGAAGAGTTGGGAGACCAAGAATCACTCCAGAGAGCATCGCTAGACCGATACCAATCGGCAAAATCTCCCAGAAGTTCAAGGATGTTGTTGTTCCCAAGATTGCCATTGTGTAGGCACCAATTGCGAAGAACGCAACATATCCAAGATCAAGCAGACCGCTCTTACCAACAACAATATTCAAACCCAGAGCCATAAGAACAAAGAGACCAACTGGATAGACCAAAACGGCCTCATATGAGCTGATTGGAGTATTGAGGAATGTGCCACCCATGAATGGCAAGCAGATTGCAAAGATCATCGCAGAGGATGCGATCGCTACTCGGACAGGCTTAGGAGAAGACTCCCAGAGTTCTGCACCCTTATCGCGTAAGTTAAATGCCATCGCTATACCCTCGCCTGCTGTAGTGACTCGCCAAAGAGTCCATTTGGCTTAAAGAGAAGAACTAGTACCAGAACAACGAATGCTGTAACTGCTTTCCATTGGGTACCGAAAATTGTTGCCGCATAAATTTCGAGGATTCCCAGAGCGATTCCACCGAAGAAGGCTCCGCGAATATTTCCAATTCCGCCAAGGACCGCCGCGGTAAATGCTGCCAAGCCGAGCTCAAAACCAACGTTGAACTTAGTGCTCTCATAGACGGTGGTGTAGAAGAAGGCCGCTGCGCCGGTCATGAGCCCTGCAATAAAGAATGTACTTGAAATAACCTTGTTGAGGTTTACGCCCATGAGTTGAGAATTCTGCTCTGACATCGATACGGCACGAATTCCCTTGCCCAGGCGGCTGTGCTTAACAAATCGATCCACGCCGATAAGGAGCAGGATTGCAAAAACAATAACTAGCAAGGTATCAAGGCGAACCTCAAAGGCAGAAACGGGAATTCGCACTGATCCAATATTAAATTCAGTTCCCATATACGAGATGAGATAAATCTTATCTAGGAGTCTTGGGTTATTTGCCGGAGCCGAGCTTGTCAAAATTCTGACAGTCTCACTGATCACGATAGATACACCGATCGCTGAGATAAGAGTTGTAAGGCGGTTTGATCCCATCTTGCGCAGACGTCGATAGGCGATGATTTCTACCAAGACTCCTGTGATCGCACAGACGAGCATCGAAGCGAGCATGCAAGCGAGAAGCGTGTAGACCAATTTCATTCCAGAGATGGGCTCTGTTTCATCTACATATCCAAAAACATTTTTGGAAGTGATGATTGTTGCAAACGTTCCAAGCATAAATACCTCGGAGTTAGCAAAGTTGATCAAGCGAAGAACACCGTAGACCATCGTGTATCCGAGGGCGATAAGTGAGTAGATGAATCCGAGGGCGATGCCGTCGATGGTCAAGGCAAAGAATTGATCAACTAATACCGAAAAATCCACCGAATCAACTCCTACAAATTAGATCGACCATCTGGCCGTTGAAACTTTGCGAATCCTACTAAAAATATTCTTGTAACACTACTTTCATCAATCAACCCCCACCCGCTTAGCGAGTGGGGGTTGATGTAGATGAATTTCTTCAGATACTGCTCAGCCTAAGGCTTAAGCAAGACCTGTGAGAACGATCTTTCCGTTCTTAACAACGAAAGCGTTGATAAGTCCAGCACCGTTGAGGTCACCATCCTTGTTGAATGAGATTGTGACTCCAGCTGTGTTCTTGTGCTTCATTGTCTTGATATATGCCAAGACATCTGCACGGGTTGTCTTTCCAGCCTTGATAGCTGTAAGGAACATATTTGTAGCATCGAAGGCTTCTGTTGTGTAGACGCCTGGCTCAGCTCCGAATTCCTTCTTGAATGCAGCTGTAAGTGTTGGAGATGCGATATCTAGTGGAGTTGTTGGAGCTGTGAAACGGTATCCCGTTGCAGCCTTTGATCCTGCCAACTTGATAAATGCAGAGTTAAGAACACCGTCTCCGCCTGCAAGAACGCCCTGGTAACCCTTGTCGCGAAGCTGCTTAGCAAACTTTGCGCCATCTGCGTAGTAACCAGTGTAGATAACGACGTTAGCCCTTACCTTCTTGATCTTTGCAATTACTGCAGAGAAGTCAGTGGTTCCCTTAACAACTGAGTCTGAACCCTTGAGCCATGACTCGCTGCGGATCGCAAGTGTTGGAATAACAACATCGCGAAGACCTGTTGCATATGATGACTGATCGTCAACAACGTAAACTGCAGGACTCTTTACACCCTTTGTCGCTACGCGAACAAGTGCTGGACCCTGAAGTGCATCGTTAGAAACGATGCGGTGGAATACAGGCTGTCCATAGTCAGGTGATGATGAATCTGTCAATGATGGACGTGTTGCTGATGGTGAGATCATTGCTAGTGCAGGTGCTGACTTGTATGAAGGCAATGATGCAATTGTTGCACCTGAGTATGCAGCTCCGACCATACCGATGATTGAAGTATCTTTTGCAACGCCTGGTGCAACTGTTCCAGCAATTGCTGGGTCGCCCTGGTCGTCAACTTCTACTAGCTCAACTGTGACTGCTGGGTTAGTTGCGTTGTAGAGCTTGAGTGCAAGCTTTACTCCACGAACTTCATCAGTTCCTGTCTGAGCTTCAGGACCTGTGAGCGGACCCTGGAAAGCAATCTTTACTGTTGTTGCAGCCTGTGCCGCTGGTGCGATTGTTGCAGCTGACGCTGCAGCAAGTGCTCCGGCGATCGCAAGTGCGAGAACCTTATTCTTCTTCATGTGTAGCCTTCCTCTTTTCTTATCCCGGGACAGGGAGACCGAAAGGGTAACGGCAGGGGTGAGGTCTGGGCAAGGTGAGAAGACCCCAATTCCCCTTCGTATGGTTACTTTTTGGTTACGAAATGATCTCTTCTACTGAGGGACTGCATCAGGGCTAATAACGGCCTGAGCCACTTCTTTCATAGTGAGACGACGATCCATAGCTGCCTTTTGAATCCATGAGAATGCCTGTGGCTCAGAGAGATCAAGGGCTGCCATCAAGATTCCCTTGGCCCTATCAATTATTTTCCGAGTCTCCAGTCGCTCATGAAGATCAGCAACTTCGGCGGCAAGAGATTTCATTTGCAGATGCCTACTGATTGCAATTTCAATTGCAGGAATCAAATCATTGATCGTAAAGGGCTTAAGAACGTAGGCCATCACTCCAGCATCACGAGCTCGATCAACAAGTTCTCGTTGGCTAAATGCGGTGAGCATCAGCACAGGACAGGTTGCAATGATCTCTTGCGCAGCGCTAATGCCATCAAGTATCGGCATCTTTACATCAAGAATTGCGAGATCTGGTTTATGCTCTTGAACAAGTTCAATTGCCTGCGCTCCATCACTTGCTTGCGCTATTACTTCATATCCAGCTTCACCAAGCATTTCGACCAGATCCATACGAATGAGTGCTTCATCTTCTGCAACAACAATGCGAACACGTGAGTGCGCCTGTGCAGAATTACTCTGATCTGAATTCATGTGCCTCGAGTCGGATTCGAACCGACACTATGCAGTGTTTGAGACTGCCCTCTCTACCGTTGGAGTACCGAGGCTAACGTACGAGAATCTTAACCTCTCCCCTGCCTTGAGACCGAATTAGCTCTCTTAGCGATAGGCAGGAGCAGCGCCAGCAACGGCATCACCCATGCGGTGCACACGCATCGCATTGGTAGATCCCGGAATTCCTGGAGGTGAGCCCGCCACGATAATCACGTTGTCGCCGATAGTTGTCCGCTTGCTCTCAAGAAGTAATCCATCCACCTGCTTCACCATTTCATCAGTGTGCGAAACCACTGGTGTAATCATCGGCTCAACACCCCACGAAAGAGCAAGACGGTTATAGGTACCGTGATCTGGAGTAAGTGCCAAGATTGGAATTGGTGAACGAAGACGCGACATACGTCGAGCTGAATCACCACTTTGAGTAAAGGCAACTAGGAATTTCGCTCCAACGATCGCGCCAACCTCTACTGCTGCCTTTGTAATTGCTCCACCTTTAGTGCGGGGCTCATGCTTGAGAGGACGGATTCTTTCAAGTCCACCTTCTTCTGTACGTTGAATAATGCGCGACATCGTCTGTACCGCTTCAATAGCGAATTCGCCCACGCTGGTTTCACCAGAGAGCATCAGCGCATCTGCGCCATCAAGTACCGCGTTGGCACAGTCTGTAGCTTCAGCGCGAGTGGGGCGTGAATTTGTAATCATAGAATCAAGCATCTGTGTGGCAACGATGACCGGCTTAGCGGCATCTCGCGCTAACTCTACGCAACGCTTTTGGACAAGAGGTACATCTTCAATAGGAAGCTCTACTCCAAGGTCACCGCGCGCAACCATGATGGCGTCAAAGGCATCAACAATGCTCACAAGATTATCTACCGCTTGTGGTTTTTCAATCTTTGCGATGACCGGAACTCGAATTCCTTCTTCATCCATAATGCGATGTACATCCTTGATGTCATCAGCATTTCGGACAAATGAGAGGGCAATGAAATCTGCACCAGCTCGAAGACCCCAGCGAAGATCATCCATATCTTTTTCGGAGAGAGCTGGAACAGAGACTGCAACACCTGGAAGGTTAATTCCCTTGTTGTTACTCACAGCACCCGGCTCGATCACCTTAGTAATGACATCGTTTCCTTTGACCGCAGTTACTTCAACGGTCACTTTTCCATCATCAATCAGGATGCGATCTCCAGTCTTGCAATCTCCAGGCAGACCTTTATAGGTGGTTCCTACACGCTCTTTTGTTCCTTCAACTTCATCTGTGGTGATTGTGAAAACATCTCCACGAGCAAGATCGTGCGGACCATCTTTAAATCGAGCCAATCGAATCTTTGGACCTTGGAGGTCAACCAAGATAGCTATGGGAACTCCAGCCTCAGCCGCAGCCGCGCGCACTTGATCTAGTCGGTTTTGATGCTCTTCGTAACTACCGTGTGAAAGATTCAGGCGGGCCATATTCATGCCAGCTGCGATGAGTTCGCGCACCTTTTCTGGTGACTCGACTGCAGGTCCTAGTGTGCAAACAATTTTCGCGCGGCGCATAGTCATACCTTACCTATCTTTATCGATTACTAACGAGTTTGGATTGTGGTGCGTTGTTGGCTTAGACCATCAACGGCCGAGCAGTTGGTGCTATTGGCGCAGGAAGTTGAGTGTCTCCTTCAAGATAGAGATCAACAGCTGCGGCTGCACTTCTTCCTTCAGCAATAGCCCAGACGATCAGTGATTGACCGCGTCCGGCATCTCCTGCGACAAAGACTCCCTCTTGTGTACTTTGATAAGAATCATCGCGCTTCACATTGGTGCGATCATCGAGTTCAACTTCGAGTTGATCAAAGAGTGGGG
>CAXNHI010000034.1:0-7844 GCA_964202195.1 Candidatus Planktophila sp.
TCACAGATTCGTGCAGAAGGAATGGTGGGCGAAGAAGAAGGATCGCTGACTATCTTGAATCCTTCCTATGAATTACTTGTCTGAGAAGAAGTCCTTTAATAGCTGAGCACATTCCTTCTCGCGAATTCCTGAAGTAACTTCGACCTTAAAGATCGAGCGGGGATCGCGCAGTACATCCCACACGGACCCGACTGCCCCCGCCTTCTCATCCCAGGCACCAAAGACAAGGTGGCTGATGCGTGATTGCGCGATTGCCCCCGCACACATTGCACATGGCTCGAGTGTGACGATCAATGTGCACCCATCAAGACGTGATTTCTGTAAGCGTGTAGCTGCATTGCGAATTGCAACAATTTCGGCGTGTGCTGTCGGATCGTTATCTGCTTCTCGCTCATTAAATCCGGTACCAATGACTACTCCATCAGCGTTAACAACAATTGCACCCACCGGTACATCTCCAGTTGTTAGCGCACTGCGAGCGATTGAGAGCGCTTCGCCCATTAACTCTTGATGGTTCAAAATTTTATAACTCCAATAATTGCGTGAATTCCTCGCCGAATCCTAGCCGACTTGCGATTGCTTCTAGTTGCTCATCTGGAAATAGATCTGGGTCATCACATAAAGTTGAAAGTTCCATTCGGTGTACGCCAATATCGGAAATGATATCTAAATCACCTGCTGGGAATGGCTCGTCATCTTCTTCGGGCATTTCTAAATCACAGAGCTCAATAAATTCTGCAGCAATTTCATAATCGATCGCGCAGGTAATATCACTTAGGAATAACTTGATATGTGAGCCAAGCACTCTGATAATCATAAAGAATTCTTCGTCAATTGCGAGAAGTGCTAAAGCGCCACCATTTGTCTGCTGTGACTTAAGTCGCTCAATTATTTGAGGAAGATCCTGCGCATCTGGCAAAAGAGCGAGAGACCATCGACCATCTTCATGCCACGCAGCAACGGCAATATCCACATCGTTGATGAGTGGCTCGCCCGCTTGATCCAGTGTCACGTTGCACATATTCCCACTCATTGGGGTGGAAAGAAAGGGCGGTAAGGTACGGGTTATGAAAGTTCACGTTGCCAACCATCCACTGATCTCCCACAAATTGACTCTTCTGCGCGACAAGAACACCGACTCACCAACGTTTCGACGTCTTGTAGAGGAGCTCGTCACCTTGCTCGCCTACGAGGCAACGCGCGATGTGCGTGTCGAGAAGGTCGAGATTGTTACGCCCGTTCAACCAACAACCGGTGTGAAGTTGGCTCAACCTCGTCCAGTTGTTGTTCCGATTCTTCGTGCCGGCTTGGGAATGCTCGAAGGTATGAGTCGTTTAATTCCTACCGCCGAAATTGGTTTTCTTGGAATGGTGCGCGATGAGAAAACTCTCAAAGCAAGCACCTATGCAAATCGTCTTCCTGAAGATCTCTCAGGTCGTCAATGCTTTGTTTTAGATCCAATGCTGGCAACCGGCGGAACACTTGTGGCCGCAATTAACTTCCTTATCGAGCGCGGTGCAACTGAAATCACCGCAATCTGTATCTTGTCAGCTCCTGAAGGAATTGCAGTTCTAGAGGAGGCGTTTAAAGATTCTGGTGTGCCAATTAATTTAGTTACTGGCGCACTCGATGAGCGACTGAACGAACGTGGATATATTGTCCCTGGTCTTGGAGATGCTGGCGATCGACTCTACGGAGTTGTCTAAATGGCATCTACCTCACCGGGGTATGGAATAACCATTCGTGTTGAGGGATCACCTGATCTTCAGCCTGTAGCCCAAATTACATCCGCGCTATCTGCTGCCGGCGCAACTATCACAGCACTCGATGTCGTTGAATCACTTCTCGAGAGGGTTGTTATTGATGTTACATGTGACACGATAAATGTAGACCATGCTGATGAGATCACAGAATCTCTCAACAAAATTGAAGGTCTAGTCGTTCGTAAAGTTTCAGACCGCACATTTTTGCTACATCTAGGCGGGAAAATTGAGATTTCTTCAAAGGTCCCACTTAAGACTCGTGATGATCTCTCTCGTGCCTATACCCCTGGTGTTGCACGTATAAGCCAGGCGATTGTTGATGACCCTTCTAACGTCAGACGACTAACAATGAAGCGCAATACCGTTGCAGTTGTCACTGACGGTTCAGCTGTATTAGGTCTTGGAAATATCGGACCGGCTGCAGCACTTCCTGTGATGGAAGGTAAGGCCGCGCTCTTTAAGCGCTTTGCCGATGTTGATGCTTGGCCAGTCTGCCTTGATACACAAGATGTCGATGAGATCGTGCGAACTGTTCAGTTGATTGCCCCTGTCTACGGCGGCATTAACTTGGAAGATATCTCTGCACCACGATGTTTTGAAATAGAGGCACGTCTTCGCCAACTCTTGGATATTCCTGTCTTCCACGACGATCAACACGGAACCGCGATCGTTGTGCTTGCAGCGTTAAAGAATTCATTAAAGCTGGTGAAGAAAGAAATTTCCTCTGTAAAGATTGTCATGAGTGGAGCGGGAGCTGCTGGAACTGCAGTGGCTCGCCTATTGGTCAAAAGTGGTGCGAAGAACATCATCGCTTTTGATAAAGATGGTGTAATTAATGGCTCTTGTAACCGTGATGATGAAATGCGTGCCTGGTTTATTGATCATTCGAATCCATCAAATTTTGCTGGTGATATTCATGAGGCGATGACTGGTGCAGATGTATTTATCGGCGTTAGCGCACCTAACGTACTTACCGAGTTAGATATTGCTTCCATGGGTGAGAAGTCAATTGTCTTCGCACTTGCTAACCCAGATCCGGAAGTTGACCCTGTTATTGCTCGCAAATATGCAGCTGTCGTGGCCACAGGGCGAAGTGATCAACCAAACCAGATCAATAACGTACTAGCCTTCCCCGGCATCTTTCGTGGATTACTTGATGCGCAGGCTCATAAGATCACAGATGATCTCTTAGTCGCTGCCGCTAACGCAATCGCAGACTGTGTCTCTGCCTCACAGCTCAACGCTTCATTTATTGTGCCAAGTGTTTTTGACCCACAAGTTGTTACTAAGGTGGCCGCTGCAGTAAAGGCGAGTGTATGAGTGATTTGACTAAATTTTTTGTCGATAACTTCGAAAATTTAGCGCCGTTTATCTTCTATCTTGTAGTCGGCATCATCATCTTTGTCGAGACAGGAGTCTTACTTGGCTTCTTCCTTCCAGGTGATTCACTTCTCTTTGCAGCTGGGATCGTTGCTTCAACCCACGGAAATATCAATCCCGCAATTCTTGCAATCGTTGTTTTCTCTGCTGCTTTTTTCGGAGATCAAGTAGGTTTTGTATTCGGTCGGGTAATTGGTCGTCCCTATCTTGAGCGTCGTAAATCTCCTCAGATCCAGAAGATGATTAAAAAATCTGAAATCTATTACGAAAAGTATGGCTTCTGGGCAGTTGTTGGTTCTCGCTTTATTCCGTGGGTTCGTACCTTCGTTCCACCAATTGCTGGAACTACACATATGAATTACTACAAATTCTTACTCGCGAACTCTCTCGGTGCACTCATTTGGGGAGTTGGAATCACCATGTCAGGATTTTATGCTGCATCACTTCCGTGGGTTAAAACATCTGCCGTTTCTATCGGATGGGTTTTTATTTCTCTGTGGCTGCTCTCTTTAATTGTGAATTTCGTACGCCACCGACAAGTACTCCGAGATAAGTAAGAACAATACCGGAGACTAAGTAAATACTGACCTGGACACCATCCGTTGGTGAATAGAGATCAATCAGCAGGGATCCGGCCAACTGTCCGCCCACGCTTATGAGGGTAAATGTAAGTACGCCAAGGTGCTGCACAATTGTTGATGTGAAAGCTACATAGAGAACGCCGATGGCTCCACCTGTATAAATCCACCAAGGTCCTGCAGGTAGAGGCGAGAGTCTCATGCCACCCATAGTCATCGCAAAGAGAAGAAGGACGAGTAAGAAAGTAGTTCCCATTGCAAAGTTCAGTAATGAAGTCGTGAAACTTTGCTGTGAATGCTCGTTGATTTGGCCGTTGAGGGCGCGCTGCACACCAACGATAGCCCCTGCAAAAACGCCGAGGATCACCGCCGCAATCGATAAATCTTTTCCATCAAGTCGATCAGCAACAGAGATAAAAACTGCAAATACAGTAACAAAGGCTGCGGTAACGCGTCTTGGCGTGATCTCTTTCTTTCCGCCTCCGGTTAATCCGATGCGATCAACTAGTAACGAAATCGCACTTTGACCGGCGATCGCGGCTACCGAATAGATCGCAACGCCAATCATTGGAACTATCTGAGTCTGTACCGCTACAAAACTTGCACCTAACATTCCAGCAAAGAGCGTCCACGGCGGAATCGCTTTTGCAATAACGGCTCTGCGTAGAGTTCGTACTCCTTCTTTAATTGAAGGGTTAAAGAGTGTGATGACAACGATGATAATCAATCCAGAAATAAAAGAAACGAGGGCTGCTTGTAAACCATTTCCTAAGCGGTGCGATAGTTCACCATTTGCTCGAGCTTGTAGAGCGATCAAGACCCCAGAGAGAGCGGCTAGGAAATCCAATCGCTTATGTTGCATCTGGCTACTTTACTTTAGCTATCCAGCTTAAGGGTAGTTTCGAGCCACTCTTCTTCGCGTTGAACAAGTTCAGATTCGATCGAGGTGATCTCATTGGCAATCTCAATCAAGCGATTGGCATCAAAAGAAGCCTTGCTTTGCTCACTCTTTAACGACACAAGTTTTTCGCGTGCTTTCGCGATCTGCCGTTCAACCCTAGCCAAATCTTTTTTGAGGAGTCGCTCAGTCTGAGCGGACGAAACTTTCTTTTCACCTTGTGAAGATCCGCCTCTCAGTGCACGTGCACGATCCTCTAGATATTGATCGACGCCACGGGGAAGATCGCGTAGTTGGCCATCACCAAGCAATCCTACAAATCGATCACAGACGCGCTCAAGAAAGTATCTATCGTGTGAAATCACAATGAGAGTTCCGCCGAAACTATCCAAGAGATCTTCAAGTTCTGTAAGAGTTTCGATATCGAAATCATTTGTTGGTTCATCAAGCAGCAATACATTGGGGGAATCCATAAGAAGTCTCGTCAGTTGTAAGCGTCGTTTCTCGCCACCAGAGAGATCTCCTACCGGCGTCCATTGACCATCACGATCAAAACCCAGCCGTTCGCAGAGCTGCGAAGCGGAAAGTGTTCTCCCCTTACCAATCTCAATATGGTTTGCCACATTTTCAACAGCTTCAAGTACGCGCCATGTGGGGTCGAGTTCATCTAAGTGTTGAGTAAGAAAAGCAACCTTTACGGTAATGCCGGTAACTAATTTTCCTGCAGCAACTTCTAACTCTGCAGCCATGGTGCGCATCAATGTGGTCTTACCTGCGCCATTAATTCCAACAATTCCAAAGCGGTCACCGGGTCCGATATTCCACGTTAATTCGCTAATGAGTTCTTTATCGCCTGCCGTAATTTTTACATGCTGATATTCCAAAACGGTACGTCCGAGACGATTGAGTGCGAATTTGAGCAACTCTGTTTTATCGCGTGGTGCAGGTTCGCTACTGATTAACTCGTTGGCTGCATCCACACGAAATTTTGGCTTTACGGTCTGTGCTGGTGCGCCACGGCGAAGCCAGGCAAGTTCTTTGCGGATAAGTTGGTTACGTCGTGCATCCATCGCACTTGTCTGACGGGCTCGCTCAGCCTTTGCCAAAACATATGCCGAATATCCTCCGTCATACTCTTCCAGGGCTCCACCAACAACTTCCCATGTGCGATCTGTTACCGCATCAAGAAACCAGCGATCGTGCGTTACAACTAATACTGCTAGGTCTTTTCGCGCATTTAGATGTTGAGCAAGCCAATCAACGCCTTCAACATCAAGATGGTTTGTTGGTTCATCGAGCATAATCAGATCTAGTTCATCGATGAGTAACTTTGCTAAACCAACTCGTCGCTTCTCTCCACCTGATAAGGTAACAAAAACTCTTTCAAAGAGGTGGTCATCGAATCCGCCAAAGAGACCGGTAAATACTTCACGAATCTTGGAATCGCTCGCCCACTCATGTTTAGCGCGATCGCCAATAACGAGATCACCAACAGTGGCGTTTTTATCAGCCACATCAACTTGCAAAAGCATTCCTACCCGCACTGAATTTCCTTGTGTTACTCGTCCCTCATCCGCTTTTTCGATTCCAGCGATAATCTTCATAAGAGTGCTCTTGCCAGCACCATTTCGACCAACAATTCCGATTCGATCGCCTTCAGAGACGCCAATGGAGACTTTTGTGAGTAATGGGCGGATATCAAAGGCCTTACTTATACCTTCGAGATTTACAAGATTGCGCGCCATAATGGAGAAGCGTACCTTTGCGCCATGATGGTTACAGACCGCGAATACGCAATTGCACTCGATGAGAAGGATCCACTTAAAGGGTTTAAATCACTTTTTATGAGTTCAGATCCAGATATCTGTTATTTGGATGGAAATTCACTGGGTCGCTTGCCTCTTGCCACAGTCACTGCCGTAAATGATTTTATGACCCGCGAATGGGGGCCTGAAGTTGTCACTGGGTGGGGACATTGGGTTGATGAAGCGCAGCCAACAGGAGATCTTCTTGGACGTGCAACGCTAGGGGCAGCAGCTGGTCAAGTGTTGGTCTGCGATACAACATCGGTGAATTTCTATCAGCTAGCTCTTGCTGCAATTCATGCACGCCCTGGCCGTAAGACCATCATCATTGATGCCGCTAATTTTCCAACAGATCGCTACATCCTCGAGGGAATTGCAAAGCAATTTAGTTTGAAGTTAATTATTATTGATAACGAAACTCCAGGAAGTGCCGAGAATGAACGGATCACCCCTGAAATTTTAGAGAAGTACTTAAGCGATGATGTAGCTCTCGTTACTCTCGAAGTTATTCAATACCGATCAGGTGCACGTAACGACATAAAATCTCTCACAGATTTGGTGCGCAAGCACGGAGCGTTCTTGTTGTGGGATGCCAGCCATGCAGTCGGTGCTATCGAGATGGATTTTGATAAGAATGGCGTTGATATTGCAATTGGTTGTACATATAAATATGGAAACTCTGGCCCTGGATCTCCCGCGTGGTTATATGTAAATAAGCGAGTGCAGGCAGAGTTACAAGTTCCAATTCAAGGGTGGTTCTCACAAGGAGATCAATTTGGAATGGGGCCAGTCTTTGAACGTGCAGATGGAATTCGCGGATTCCAGATTGCATCCCCCTCACTCATCGGTCTTCGTTGTGTGAAGACCGCCTTCTCCATGATTGAAGAAGCTGGTATTAGTGCCATCTCACAGAAGGCTGCAACCGGAACAGAGATGATGATTGAGCTCTACGATGCGTGGCTTGTAGATTTAGGATTTACACTGCTGACCTCTCGCACCGCATCCGAGCGTGGCGGACACATTTCACTCGGTCATCCAGATGCAGCGCGAATCTGTGTGGCACTTCGACAATTTGCCAACGTTATTCCTGATTACCGCACGCCAAGTTCAATCCGTTTAGCAATAGCTCCCCTTCCGACCTCATATGTTGAGATCTGGGATGGTTTCCAACGTATGCGTGATCTCGTTGCTACACGCCAATACGAAACAATCAAAGAATCAGATTCGAGAGTCACATGAGTAATCCTTCAGGAAATGAATTCGAATCAGCGCTCTCCTACAATTCATATTTGGCAATTGATGAACTCTTAGGGCTACAGCGTCCTCTCTCAGAGGGGCCAGAACATGACGAGATGCTCTTTATTATTATCCATCAGACATATGAGCTCTGGTTTAAGCAACTCATCCACGAATTCACAGC